>CAZZCN010000129.1:0-6119 GCA_964652975.1 uncultured Oscillospiraceae bacterium
ATTTTGCTTTTTTTTTTTTTACTTGCTGTTCTGACAGAATCACTGGTACTTAAGCTGCCATGTGGAATGGGCCTTTCTGTCAGTCTTGCAATTGTTCTTGCCGCACTTTTATCATACGGCACACTAGTCGGGATAATTGTTACAGGAAGCGGTTATTTATTTAGAATTATTAAAGACGTCGATACGAAAAAAATATCTCATTTTTTCAATACCAGTCCATATAAGACATTTTTCAATGCATCCCAAAGCATGCTTGCAATGGGAATAAGTGGACTGGTATACACATCAATTGGTGGAGTACCACACAAATTTGACATCTGGCAAACCCTTGTTCTGGCTTTTGTATATACGATATTGAACAGTGCAATCATGTCATTTTTCTTTTCTCTTCTTCGCAAGCAAAAATTTCTCAATTCGTGGATATCCAACATGCGGGGAGTCCTTGTTAACGTAATATTAGTAGGCACAATGGGAATTATCCTGTTTCTGGCTTATGAGAGTTTCGGAATCGGTTCTGTACTTCTTTTCCTGGGACCGCTTCTACTTGCAAGGTTCTCGTTTAAGCAATACACTGATTTGCGAGAGACCTACGTTGAAACGATCAAAGCCTTCAACAAAATGACTGAAGCCAAGGATTCCTATACAGGCGAACATTCATCAAGGGTTGAAACTTATGCGGTTGAGCTTGCAATGCACATAGGACTTTCCGACAAGAAGGTCAATGACATAAGAATGGCATCAATACTTCATGACATAGGTAAAGTCGGAATTAATGACAGCGTTCTTAAGAAGCCGTCAAGTCTGACAACAGAAGAATACGAGATGATTAAGTTACACCCGAATATAGGTGCGGATATAATAAAAAACGTCAGTTTTCTCAAGGAGGTCTCAATAATAATCAGACACCACCATGAAAGATACGACGGCAAAGGATATCCTAATCATCTGAAAGGCAGTGAAATACGAACCGAATCCGCTATATTGGCACTTGCGGATGTCTACGACGCCATAACATCGAACCGTGCATACAGAGACCCTTTGAATTTCGAGGAGGCCAAGAAAGAAATTGAGCGAAACGCCGGAACGCAGTTTGATCCTAAGCTGACAATAGAATTTTTGAATCTGATTGACCTTAAAAGCGAGGTGTTTAACAGGGATGATCTTTGAGACAATAGTGTTGGCAGTGATTGCCGGATATATTTTTAAGGGGGATATACGCAGAATAGCCGATTCCTCGCCAGACGGAGCCGCCCCTATAAGAGGGCTGTTTTTTATATTTGGAGCACTGATAGTGAGAAATATCCCGGTGATTTTTAAGCTTGGGATTTTAAAGCAGTTTTCTTATATGATGGAATTTGCAGCACCAAATATGTTTTTGTTTTCATACCTTATGATGGCGATAGGACTTTTTTTCAATATAAGACATCGGCCGATTATTATAATGTTTTTCGGGACTGTTTTGAATTTTATTGTTATATTTGCAAACTACGGTTTCATGCCTGTTTCAAGGCAACTGCTGGTAAGAGGCGACTTTGATTTTTCAACTGTTGTCGATGGCAGACTTGACATGAATCATATAGTATCTACGTCCCAAACCAAGCTTATGCTTTTAGGTGATATTATTCTCATATCCCGTCCTTATCCTTTTCCGCAATTGCTTAGTATCGGAGATATTTTCATGTGCGTAGGACTTTTTGTATATATTTTTACTGAAATGACATCCAGACCGGCAAACATTGTTCGCAAAGTGCGAATTCCGGAAGTAACACAAGTTTGAAGTCTGGATACAAAATTTTAAGAAATGGTGTTTTGGCCTTTTTCATCGTAGGATATGGTGTTTCTTTGTTATATGTGACAAAAGTTTCGTTAATTGATGTATAATGTAAGTAATTTAAATTACTAATAAATAGTTTGCCGAATGCGTTTTGATGGCACATGTATCATATAACTTAATTCAAAATGCTATATATGCTGCACAATGAATTGTCAAGTATCAACATCCCTAGGAAATAAAAATTTGAAAGAGGATTTGTCTTATGATAAGAAAAAAATTGAAAGTTTTATTAGGTGCATTGATTTCTGGAAACTTGGCTTTATTACTTGCTGCTAATGTCGGAGCAACGGAATCAATAATGCCATTGTCTGATTTACCGGCAACAGGTGACAATACAAATCTCTTTCCTCTTATCCTTATAGCAGTGGCGGCGGCAGCCGCCATGGTTCTACTGCTGATTACAAGAAAAAAGAAGTGATCGGAATTTGTTTTGTGATGATAAAATAGATGAGAGCCGCTTTTTTTCAAATTGTCAATTATTGATAAAGAACTAACTGTTTTCAAAGTACTGCTTTTATAAAGAATTGGATTATCGAATTGTATATTGAACAATGAAATCCCAAAAAAATGGCTGGTAAAGAAAAAAGATTGGAAATGAGGCAATATCATGGATTTAGAAAAAATATTAAGTGCAGTCGACCATACTCTGCTGGCCGTGACGGCTACGGCGCAGCAGATTTATGCGTTATGTGATGATGCCATGAAGTATAGGACTGCATCGGTATGTATACCGCCAGTCTTTGTGAAGGCGGCTAAGGAATATTGCAAAGGCGAAATGCAAATATGTACAGTCATTGGCTTCCCAAACGGTTACCAGACAACAGCTACCAAGGTTTTCGAGACAGTGGACGCAGTAGCAGACGGTGCTGACGAGATCGACATGGTCATCAACATTGGTGCCTTGAAAGAGGGCAGATTCGATTATATCACGGACGAGATAATTCAGGTCAGGTCCGCATGCAAGGGGAAAATTCTAAAGGTGATTATCGAAACGTGCCTTTTAACCGATGATGAGAAGATAAAAATGTGCGAGATTGTTACATCTGCAAAAGCTGATTTTATCAAGACATCAACCGGATTTTCTACAGGAGGAGCAACCAGAGAGGATATTGCACTCTTTAGCAAACACATAGGTGAAAATATTTCAATCAAAGCGGCAGGTGGAATCAAGTCTTTGCAGGATGCACAGGATTTTATGGATCTGGGCGCCAAAAGGCTTGGTACAAGTTCGGTTATAAAACTGGTAAAAGCCTTGTCGGATTTGTCAGAGGTTGCCGACATAACAAAATTTACTAATTCATATTAAAAATAGCTTGTATTATTTTTTTTATATAGTAAAATTATAATTATAGTAATCAACACATAATAAGGGAGGTATTTTATGAAAAAGACTTTATTCGTTACAATTTCGGTTCTGCTAATGTTCTCATTATTGGTTTCTTGTACACCTGCTACAACTGATGTATCAAAAACCTCTTCAGCAGCATCATCACAAGCGGCCAACACTTTTGAAATCGCGCTTATTACCGATGTAGGAACTATTGACGACAAATCATTCAATCAAGGCGCATGGGAAGGTTTGGAGAAGTACGCAAAAGAGAAGACAATCACCTATAAGTACTATGCACCTGCAGAGAAGACCACCGACGCATACATTGCAGCTATAGATCTTGCGGTTTCAGGTGGAGCCAAAATAATAGTAACCCCCGGATTTTTGTTTGAACCGGCAATTTTCAAAGCACAGGACAAGTATCCAAACATCAAATTCATACTGCTAGACGGATTTCCACAAGATGGCTCATATAAGGAATTCAGAATAGAGAAGAATGTACAGTCAATTTTCTATGCAGAAGAGCAGGCAGGATTCCTTGCCGGATATGCAGCTGTAAAGGACGGAATGAAGAAGCTTGGTTTCATGGGTGGAATGGCAGTTCCCGCAGTTATAAGATTCGGATACGGATTTGTACAGGGTGCCGACTATGCAGCGAAAGAATTGAAGCTCGCCAAGGGCTCAGTAGAAATTAAATATAACTATCTTGGCAATTTTGGTCCTAGTCCTGACTTCCAGACCAAAGCTGCATCCTGGTATAATTCAGGAACAGAAGTTATTTTTGCAGCAGCAGGCGGTGCAGGTACATCAGTCATGGCGGCAGCAGAAGAGAAATCAAAGAAAGTCATAGGAGTTGATATCGACCAGGCTTCTGAATCAACAACAGTTATAACATCTGCCATGAAAATGCTTGGAGATTCAGTTTACATGGCTCTGACAGACTACTATTCAGTAAACTTCAAGGGCGGACAAAGCATAATACTTGATGCCAAAGTAAACGGAATAGGATTGCCTGCAGATTTCTCTAAATTCACAACATTCAAGAAAGCTGATTATGACGCCATATACGCCAAGTTGGTTGCAGACACCGACAAGGTTGCGTCCAGTATAAAGAAAGACAAAATGGATGACAAGGAAGTCAAACTGGCTGACATTGTCACCTCAGTAGTTAAAGTTCAGGAAATAAAATAATGAAATCCTAAAAGAATGTTTACTTCAGAAAGGTGCCAGGTGGCACCTTTCTGTTATAAAAGGACTACTTTTTTACCTGGTTGGAGGGAAGTTTAATGGATTACGTAATTGAAATGCTTAATATTACGAAAAATTTTCCGGGAATAAAGGCTAACGACAGTGTAAATCTACAGTTGAAACGCGGCGAAATTCATGCATTGCTTGGTGAAAACGGAGCAGGGAAATCCACACTGATGAGCATACTTTTCGGCCTATATAAGGCAGACGAGGGCAAAATTCTCAAAAACGGCAAAGAAGTCAAAATTCATAACCCGAAAGACGCCAATTCGCTGGGAATCGGAATGGTTCACCAGCATTTCAAACTGGTTCATAATTTTACTGTTTTAGAGAACATCATTCTAGGCAATGAAACACTAAAAAACGGTGTTCTCAAAATGGACAAGGCAAGAGCGAGAGTGGTTGAAATATCTGAAGGATATGGATTAAAGGTAAATCCGGATGATTACATATCTGATATAACAGTTGGTATGCAGCAAAGGGTGGAAATTCTGAAAATGCTTTACCGGGATAATGAGATTCTCATTTTTGACGAACCGACAGCAGTTCTGACACCACAGGAAATTGAAGAACTGATGAAGATAATGAGACAACTTGTTGCCGACGGGAAATCTATCATTTTCATAACTCATAAATTAAACGAGATAAAGGCGGTGGCAGACAGATGCACGATTCTTCGCAAAGGTAAGTATTGTGCCACGGTTGATGTTGCAACTACAACGAAGGAAGAGCTATCTGAGATAATGGTCGGTAGAAAAGTTGATTTGCTAATTGTGAAAGATGAAAGTGAAGCAGGCGAAAATGTCCTTGAGGTACAAAACCTTTTTGTCAAGTCAAAGACATCTACCAAAAACATTATTCATAATGTGTCCTTTGCAGTGCGTAAGGGGGAGATAGTCTGCATCGCAGGTATTGACGGCAACGGTCAAAGTGAACTTGTGTATGCGCTTTGCGGGCTTATACCAACAGATAAGGGAAAGATAATGTTATATGGCAAAGACATAACCCATGACAGTATACGAAAGCGTAGCATTGCAGGAATGTCCCATATTCCGGAAGACAGGCACAGGTTTGGATTGATATTGGATTATACATTATCCGAAAATCTTATTTTACAAACATATTTCACCAAGCGTTTCCAGAACCTTGGATTTCTTAAATTCAACGATATTGAGGAATATGCCAACAAATTGATAGATTCGTATGACATAAGAAGTGGACAGGGCGCTAAAACGCTTGTCCGAAGCATGTCGGGAGGCAACCAGCAAAAGGCTATAATTGCAAGGGAGATTGACAAGAATCCTGAACTGCTTATTGCCGTTCAACCTACAAGAGGACTTGATGTCGGAGCAATTGAGACAATATCACAGCATCTTATAGCTCAGCGTGATGCGGGCAAAGCTGTCCTTCTTATTTCATTGGAATTAGATGAAGTAATGAATGTAAGTGACCGGGTGCTGGTGATGTATGAGGGTGAGATTGTTGCTGATGTGGATCCGAAGAAAACTTCAATAATGGAGCTGGGTCTTTACATGTCAGGGTCTAAAAGGCAGGACAATGTAAATGCACGGACTCCGGAAGGGAAGGTGGGCTGATCTATGAAATCGAGCAAGAGGGTTATAAGCAGAGATGCACTCATTAAGTTTGCATCGTCAGTAATAGCTATAGTAATAGGTCTTCTGGTAGGATTTATCATATTATTGATAA
>CAZZCN010000130.1:0-2026 GCA_964652975.1 uncultured Oscillospiraceae bacterium
ATATTTTTTGATTGATATGTCCGGACGGCCGATGATTTTTTTGCTGTGTTTCCGGTATCTGACTCCGTTTTTGTAAAGCCATTTTCTGACTTTGATTTCGATTTTTGTGTCCTTGCCTTTGATTTTTGACATGATATCGTGTCTTTTTTCTACAGAGAATACGTCAGTCATTGTTCGCACCGCCTGCTTTTTTCATTTCAAATCATCTCATATCATTCACAGGAGCTATCAGGAAAGGTCCTGTTTAAAGGGAGGTCAGCTTTTTTAGGATCGGCACATCCGCCGGGGCCCAGTCAAGTTTTTGCAGTTCGTTTTGTTTTAGCCAGCAGTGGTCGTGGTGCTCTTTTCGCACGAAGGTTTTGTCGGTCACTTTGCAGATGAAACTGTGCATTGTGATGTGGAAGTCGGGGTAGGTGTGCTCGACGGTCAGGAAGAAGTCGTCGTCGCTTACGGTGATGTCGAGGTCCATTTCCTCTCTGATCTCGCGCATGAGGGCCTGGGGAGGGGTCTCGCCGGGGTCGATCTTGCCGCCGGGAAATTCGTATTTGTACGACAGGTATTCGAACCTGCCGATTCCGCGCTGCATGCATAGAATCTCATCTTCATGGACTATAATAGCCGCTACAACTTCAATCGCCTTCATTGTTTGCCTTTCGAGCTTGTTTTGGTTTCCTTTGTCGTGGTCGCTTTTTATTTTTCATTATACCAAACGGGAGGTCCTTTTTTGGTACAAAACGGAAGTTTTTTTGCATAATATGCAAAAACAAACAAAAACCTACAATTTGCCCTAAAAGAGGTAAGTATAATTGTGGGTATTCACGGTAAAGGAGGCGCACAGAAAAAGAGACACATGTCTGTCCGGTCCTTCACGGGTCTTTTCGGATGGCATATATCTCTTTTTGATATGTTGAGAAAATTTGGGTTTTATTGTGTTACATTTTTGCTAGAAGCAACAAACTATTGTTTTACAGCCTTTTTGCTATAGAATAATCTCCAGGCACATGCGGCCAAGGCAGCGCCGACCAAAGGAGCGACAATAAACACCCAGACCTGTGACAGCTCGGTGCCTCCAAGCATCAAAGCCGGTCCAATGCTTCTTGCAGGATTAACTGATGTCCCTGTCAATGCGATGCCCAGGATATGCACAAATGCCAGTGTCAAGCCAATTACAAGACCGCCAAGATGACTTGTCTTTTCGTTGCTTGTCACTCCGAGGATAGTAAGTACAAATACGAAAGTGAGTATGATCTCTACGATTAGAGCGCCTGTCATGTCAAGTCCGATAAAGGATTTTTCGCCAAAACCATTAGCTCCGAGGCCTGATTTTGCAATATCTAATGTTGAAGACATGACAATGAATTTGAGAACCGCTGCTCCTGCGATTCCGCCTATAAACTGAGCAATTACATATCCGATGAAGTCCATGAAGCTCATCTTACCTGCTATAAGCGCACCCAATGATACAGCCGGATTAATGTGACAACCAGAAATGTCTCCGATTGCATATGCCATGGCAACAATGGAAAGTCCAAATGCAAATGCAATTCCCAGGATACCCAGTACCCCGTTAATCCCTCCGGTTAGCGCTGCCGACCCGCAGCCAAACAATACAAGTGTGAATGTTCCGATTAGTTCTGCCAGATACTTTTTCATAACTTTCTTCCTCCTTTGTTTGTTTGAGAGGAGACGCTTCCCGTCATTTATATTGAAGCGTTTCCTCCCTTTGTTTGTTTGAAGCGGAGGTACATTTCAATTGTTTGATAAGAAATGTCATGACGCTTCCCGTCATTTATATTGAAGCGTTTCCTCCCTTTACAATTTTTGATTACAAAATAGTCTTCGAGTCATTGATATTTATCCGAGATTCGTCTTTACATGAATAATTATACACCTTAATTGTGAAAATATTTTTTCTTTTTGTTTGCATTTGGTTTACAGGAAAAGGTATGGTAAACCAATGGGTGGCAAGGGGGTGGCAAGGGGGTGGCAAGGGGACGTTTCGTTTGGTGGCAAGGGGACGTTTCGT
>CAZZCN010000130.1:2126-4641 GCA_964652975.1 uncultured Oscillospiraceae bacterium
CACGATATTGAATATAAGGTGTAATTTTGCAGAGTTTCTACGAATATTATGGTGTAATTTTGCAGAGTTTATACGAATATCATGGTTTATTTTTGCAGAGATTTGACAAGTACACATTCTCAAAACGAGTTTTGTCAGAGATCCCGAGATTCGTTCAGGTACGAAAGTCTATTTCTAAAGATGAAAATTTTGGAAAAACATCGGAAATGTCTACTTTTGAAAATGACATCGGTTAGAAATAGTTTTAAGGTGTCTACAAATAAAAATCAAATATTAAAAAAACGTTTCTCGTGTCCACCAAACTTGACAAGTGCATGGTGCGATTATAACCATGGAATAATGTTGCAAAGCGATACATAAAACCATGGAATTATGTTGCAAATCGTGGTAAGGGGTGGTAAGGGGACGTTTCGTCTGGCACCCTCTGTAATAAACTATATGATAATCAGTACAAACCATGGTAAACGAAACGTCCCCTTGCCAAACTATGAAAATATCCTGACAATCACCTTGATTTTTTCAAATGAATTTTGGTGAGTTTACAAGTTTCTGAAAACCTCGGAATGAAATGTCTGAAAACCTCGGAAAAATATTACCGAAAATCACGGAAAAGAGATGAACATAAAAGAGACATACGTCTGTCCGGTCCTGAACGGGTCTTTACGGATGACGTATATCTCTTTTTGGTGGGTGGCAAGGGGACGTTTCGTTTGGCGCCCTCGGTACCACAACACATGAAAATCAGAACAGAACATGGCAAACGAAACGTCCCCTTGGCAGTTCCTTGGCAGCTACTTCTCACGTGGTAGCGCCAGCGATTTGTAAAAATTGCTGATGGTCTCGACGGCAAATCCGAAAATGCCGATACCGATTATGAACTTGACTAGCATTTTGAATCCTCCGAAAACGGCAAATCCGTCAAAAGCGCCCTGACCAAAAACATTGTTCATTTCGGCTGTGAAATTCGGGTTCAGAAACGATGGATTTGTTATCAGATATATCGTCAGAATGAGCGATATAGAGCTTATCACGGCGGTGCCTATGCTGAGCCGCAGTGTGTGACGTCCTTCTAAAAGGCGGGCTATCTCTTTTATAAAGCCTATGAAAATAATAATGTTAATCATCAATAGGAATGATCCGATGTCGTCTATGTTGAGTATCGGGACGCTTCTCGTGCCTGCCTTGTCAAAAGAGATTATGCTGAGAGCCTGTGGTGCGTAGTTGAAAATTATGAATCCGATGAGGCCGAAAATCATACCAGCTATCGGTTCACCTTTTGAGATGATAGCTTTCTGCGACGGGATCTCTGGCAAATCCTCCAAGGTCCATTTCATCTCTTTCCTGGCCTCGGCGATCGCTGCATCAAACTGCTCTTCTCCATAGTAGCCTATCAGTGCAAAAATTATCGTCACCCACGCGAACACTCCTAACAGAGCGGACATTATCGATGTTACAATTTCGACCGCCATGGCTGTCGGGTTAATAGGTGTGTTGACTATGTTTTTGATGGTGAGCGCGATTATCAGTCCGCCGGTTACTGCGGCAAGCACGATTTTGAGTATAAAAATATACATCGGGTAATGCTCCGGGCCGATGAGGTAGCGCTTGTTGTCCTGGTATTTCGCCGCGAGGTCATAGGGGTTGCCAAGCTCGCTTAGTACCGCTTTGACCGATTCGGGGTCGTCCTTCCTGTCCGAATAGCCGTCCGTCAGCATGTCGTCTATCAGGCTGCGGATCTCCTTGTCTATGTCCTCCCGTTGCTTGGCTGGCAGGCGTTTGGTTACTGCGTAGACGTATCTGTCTATTATTTCGTTTGGGTCGTTCATGAATTTCTTTGTCATATAGATTCCTCCGTTCTGATTTTTGGTTTGGGTGGTGGTTTGTGATTATTGTGTGGTGGTTTTGGGTTTTTGTATGTGTTGTGTTTTGTTGTTTGGGTTGTTTATTGCGAGTGGCTGTAGTGTATCGGTGTAGGTGTTTTGAATGTTTTCTGTTTGGGTTGTTTTACGATGTTGGATTATATTGTGGTGTCTCGGTTTGCGTATGTGTTGTTAGAAAATTGTTACTCCGTAATCAACTTGTTCATGTTGTCCGATATCTTGGTCCACTCGTCGCATAGCAGCTTGTATGTCTTCTTGCCATTCTCACTTAGGCTGTAGTACTTTCTCGGCTTGGTCCCGGAAGTCTCCCACTCGCTGATGAGCAGATCCTGCGTCTCAAGTCTTCTCAAAAGCGGATAAAGCGTTCCCGCGTCAAGCAGCAGTCCCTTCTCTTCCAGTGATTGTACCAGCGAGTAACCGTATTGCGGCTTGCTAAGTTGGCTCAAAACGCTTAAAACGAGCGTTCCTCTTCTGAGCTCGAGTATCAGGTTGCTCAAAACCTCTTCTTGCGTATTCATGTGTTGGCACCTCCTTTACGGGGTTTTTGTAAATCGATATTGTTTGTGATGTTATTCTCTGATTAATTTTCATACCATTGTTTGAATGTTAGTATTATTGTTTCGGTATTGTTTGTA
>CAZZCN010000130.1:4741-6097 GCA_964652975.1 uncultured Oscillospiraceae bacterium
TTGGAGGCGCTGCTATGCGAACAAACAATTCGAAAAGTCTAAATTCTGAGACCAAGGAACTCGAGAAAAAATTAATAGAAAAGTTTGGTGCAGAGGAGTTTGCAAAGGCTCGTGAAAATTCAAAATCAAGGCAAAATATAAAAATAGCAAATAATTGCGATTCCAATAATTGTAAGACTTTACAGGATACTACAGAAGTGCCTGTTGTTTGTCCCAAAGCGAAAGTTGATATTCTTCAGAATGAACTCTCCGAAATGAAAGAGCAAATTAAAAATGGCGAGAGACCTGTTTTTGATAATATTGAGAAATTAGTAGAAGAACTTGAAAAATAGGAGGAATTGAAATGCCTACAAATTCATTTACAAGAGAAATTAGAATTACCGAGCCGTCTGCTATAAAGAAAATCAAGAATACGATGAAAGTTATTACAACAGATAATTTCAGAACATCTATAAATAATGTGGACGAGATGTTGTCTGCCAGTAGAAAAGCATTGGCAAACCGGATTACCAAAAAATACTAGAGGATTATTAGATTTGTTCTTATAGAGACTTACTCTCACAAATTATATAGAAACGAGGTTTGCTAAATGGATATTGCAATCGGTTATAAAATTTCAGCATTAAGAAAAGAACTTGGAATGTCTCAGCAGAAACTAGCCTCGAAAAGTGGAATTAATATTTCTTCGATCGTTACAATAGAAAATGCACAACAAGCAATTTCAATAGATGAAGGCAAAGCAATCAGTAATGCGCTTGGAATTAGTCTAAAAACATTATTGTTTAATGGTATTGAAAAAATCCACTCGGATAGTTTTGTTAAGGCTTTTGAATTGAAAGGATTGTCGGATAAAGACCTTGAAGAAGTCTCAAAGTTAGAGTTGCTTTTTGATGCCTTACTTGTTCAGCGTGAAATTTATCAATTAGGAGTCTAAGGCAGATCAAATATATAATTTTGTTTGCATTCAAAAAACCGCTATAGTCCCATCTTCGACAGTTAAAAGATTAAAATAAGGCTAAAACCCCTATTAAAATTGGGTTTGCAGCCTATATTATATGCTAAATAAATGTTGTATGTAAATTCTATTTCAAAATTTTTAGTTTTTTTGTTGATTGTTTATGCAATTTCATATTAGGCACTCTTTACTATTTTGAAACCGTGCGCTTTTGCTATATCCTTGCCTTTTTTATAATAATTCTTAATTTCAGTTGGATTCATATTCTTGGTATCATCGTAAATTTTAAGCCTAATTGCATGTATCTCTCTAAGCGATTTGGGCTCATTTACAATTTCAGGGTCATTGTAGAATTTATCGTAACTATTCATATTCAACTACCTCCATGGGTGTATATATAT
>CAZZCN010000131.1:0-6090 GCA_964652975.1 uncultured Oscillospiraceae bacterium
TGTGGTTTACAATAGTAAGATAACAAGCAACACTGATGTCACGGGCGTAGAATTAAACAAAAAAAGCATTTCGGTTGATGTTGGTGTAGCTCCTATACAACTGTCAGCTACAGTTTTACCTTCCACAGCACTTAATAAAGTTATTTTCTGGACCAGTAGTGACAAATCAATAGCTACTGTAGACTATACAGGTAAGGTTACCATCATTAGTCGTGGTAAAGTTGTAATTACAGCTACAGCAGTTGATGGTAAAAGCATTTCACAATGCAATATAGAAGTAAAAGAGCTCCCACTTAACTTGAATTATTTAACAAATTCAATCTTTATAGGGGAAAGCTTTAATCTTGTTGTAACAAAAGGCGAAGGGTATGCAGATAAGCAAGTAATTTATAGTAGCAGTGACATTAATGTGGCAACTGTTGATGCAAATGGTTTAATTACAGCATTATCCGAGGGTACAACTATCATTAGTGTAAAATATATAGATACAGATATTTCTGTTTCATGTGAAGTGGTCGTTAGTAAAAAGCAGGCTGTAACGGATGATTTAGTAAATACTGGTGACGAATCAGGTTTTACAATAATATTTCTAGTGGTCGCTATAATGGGGTTAATGATTGGATTTAAACGAAGAAAAAAACCAATATTGGGCATAAAAAGTAATATGGAGGTATAAGAATGATGTTTTTTTTAAAGAACAAAAAGAAAAGAATTATTTTGATAATTGCAGGTCTTGTAATCATTACATTAGCGATAATAGGCTCTGCATGTTTAAAAAAGCCAGTTAATACACCTACAGGGCTAGAAGAAAGCGCTAACAATATTTCGAGCAACAAATCGTCGATAATCAATGAAACATCTAGTACTGGAAGTGATGCAAGTAGTAGTAGTAGTAGTAGCAACAGTACAATACCAACAAAAAGTACACAGTTAAACTATATGACTTGGTATATGACAAATGATATTAAGGCTGATGACAGAATCGTTAAATATTTAGAAGATAAATTTGATGTTGATATAGTATTTAAGACTTATGCACGTGGTGACGCATATACCTCTGCAATGAAAAAGATGGCATTAAGTGGAGATCTTCCAGATATTATGAAGTATGACAGTAGTGAATATAAACTCATTGATATGAATGCAAATAAACAAATTGCAAGCATTGATTCTTTGGTTACAGCGAAAAATTATCCAACATTGAGAAAATATTTAGATGAAGCAAAGAAGACAATTAATCTAAAGGAATATAACAACAAAATACCATTTATTCCAATGAGAGGTTGGAATTATTATCATTCTCTTTATGTCAGGCAGGATTGGTTAGATAAATTGAATTTGAAAGCACCTACGACACTAGAACAGTTATATGCAGTTGCAAACAGCTTCGCACAAAAGAATCTAGGGGGGACAGATGCTTCCGGACTAACAACAGGAGGATTATGGTGGACATATCATCTTGTAGCTTCATTTACTGATAGTTGGGAGTTTACAGTCAACAATAATAAAGCCGTTCCAAACTTTGCATTGCCAGATATTGAAAAATATCTTGGATGGCTACAAAAAATGTATAAGTCTAGTGCATTAGACAATGACGTAATTGAAAATACAGCTGCTATTGCAAGACAGAAGTTTATTGATGGAAAAGCAGGGTTTTTGATAGGCGAATGTCAACCGACCAATTATAACTCTCTTAAAAAATCAATTGAGGATAAAGGCGGAAAAATTGCAGTGATTAAAATGCCGGGTTTGACAAAATCTAATGGTCATCAAATCAGTGCTACCCCATTTGGAACCGAATGCAGCATCATTTCGGCAAAGTCAAAGGCGATCAATAAAGCCCTTCAATTATTTGAATATATAGCAACACCTGAAGGCGACGACCTTATGACTTATGGAATAGAGGGCATACATTATACTGTATCCGGAAATAAAAAAGTGATGAACAGAGCCGAAATGGCAAAAGATGGTTTTGGAATTGTAGGACAAATTCAGCATTCAATGATTAATTATTTGAAGTATGACAATGCTATTTCACCAGATCTTGAGAATTATGAAGAAAACCTTACAATTCATAACAATCTTTATCGGTGGGGTCTGGATGGTTACTTTACCTATATGAATCCTATTCTCTCAGTTTATGATACAGATGCGCGATGGGGATTACCGGGTGGTGATAAGTTGAAAGACTATTATGATTATCGTGACAAATGGCATATCGAAAGCTTGAAGGGTGTAATAACAGTCGATGCTGCAAGTATGGCTCGTTTTAGAGAAGAATTTAATACACTTGGTTTCAATACACTTGTTGATGAAATGACATCATATTATAAAGAAAAAGCAAAATAGAGACGTTAAAAATCAGGCTTTACGTTGCTTTACCACTTATACAAGAGATATATATACATGGCAGTTACAATGGGTATATTGGTTGTAAAGAAGAGAAATGTGAAAACAGCAAATATATAAATTTAGAATCATGGAGCAAATGGTATTAGCTTAGAAAAATCAACTTTTCAAATAATACCGTTTGCTTCAATAAAAAGGTTTTTATAAATGTATGTATTGGAATATATCCATTTTCCATAATTATAAGGACTGATAATAGATTATAGGAGCGTAAAAAGCATGGCAGTATTTGGAGAACAAATATATACAAAAAAAGAGCTCATTGCACGTTTGGGAAATATTTCTTCACTTGTTGGAATCAAAAGTTACACGCTCAATCATGGCAAGGGAGAAGGAATACAGGCATTTGATGTTACAACAGGATCGGGTATGGAATTTACGGTTATGGCAAGTCGATGTATGGATATTCTGTCCATGAAATATAAAGGGATTCCCTTGAATTTTATTGGGAAGCCGGGTGTTGTATCTGCTGCTCATGCAGACACAAAGGGCAATAATTTTACCAGAAATGTGACTGGCGGTATGCTTTATACTTGTGGGCTTTCTAATGTAGGGCTTTATTATTCTGATGAAAAGGCAGATCATCCATTCCACGGACGGCTACGGTATACACCAGCTGAAAATATCTGTTATGAGACTCGTTGGGAAGATAATGAATATTTGCTAAGACTCTCCGGAGAGATGAGAGAAACAGCGATTTTCGGAGATAATATTTCTTTTAAAAGGTGCATTACCACAAAGCTAGGTGAAAAGAGCATACAAATTTCAGATTGCATTGAAAATGAAGGTTTTGAAAAGCAACCTTTTATGCTGATGTACCATATAAATGCCGGGTTTCCTCTTTTGGATAAAGATATTTGTGTATACATACCCACATTTGAAACTCTTCCCATGAATGAAGCTGCAGAAACGCATATTAAAGAGTATGCTGAAATTTCAGAACCACAGGAGGGGTATAGTGAGAATGTGTTTATTCATAAACTCTATACTGATAATGATGGAAGAGCATTAACCGGTCTTTACAATGAAAAACTCAAAATGGGATTGTGTATTGAGTACAGCAATATGATTCTACCTTTTTTATTACAATGGAAATCCATGAGCTCTGGTGATTATGCGCTTGGGCTTCAACCCACCAATTGTTATGCACAGGGACGCGCATACGAAACTAAAATGAATCATTTAAAATATATTGAACCATTTGAAAAAATCATTTGCGAATTGAAAATAACGGTTATAGATGGCGAAATCGAACGAAAGAAATTTCTAGAAAGATTAAAGGAATATAAATATAAATATTAAGCAAGGAAATGCTACGAATCTGATTTTATTAACATTAAAAATGGTTTGCAATATAAAAATATATTGTAAATAAATTATTAACAGATGCTGAGGGTGAACTAAAAAACCCGTTCCCTGGGAATCGCTGATATAAAGGGTTTTGAGTTTTTGAAATATCTAATAGATATAAGGGAGTAAGCGAATATGAAGGCTGGATCATACCGCTTAATAGCTTTTATTTGCTGTATATTGATTTTTACAAATAGTTGCAGTTTATCTATAAATAGTTCATCGGATAGCTCATCAGGCAAGATGAATGGGGAGGGCGCAATGGATCCAACATTTTCGACAGATACCTATGAGGATTATACAGAGGAACGTTTGATGGCAAAGAATTGGATTGAAAACACATTATTAACTGCACCATTTTCTTTTAAGTTTAACAATGAACCATCCAGTGCTTTTATAACCAATGATGACTGGAGAAGTAGTCCAATATGGTCAAAAGATTCAAGCGGAAATGACACAGTTAAGATGGATTATTATAATAACATTGCAAAAGTCCGCTTTACACTAAAAGTTATTTTATATAAGGATAACCCAACAGTTGAATGGGTGGTGTCCTTAAAAAATGAAGGTGCCTTGAAATCAGGTACTATTAGCGAACTTCAAGCAATAGATATGGGTTATACACTTTCTTCAGCTACTGGAAATCGTTTAATTTACAGTAAGGGCTCAAATTCGTCCACAGATGATTTTAAAATATTGACAGAAGACTTTAATTTGCCGATAGTAAGTAAAACTTTGAAAGCAAAAGGAGGCCGGTCATCTTCAGATGGAGGAGATGGCGGCTATTTGCCAATGTTTGACATAAACACACCAAATGGTGGAATTATTATAGCGGTAGGATGGACGGGCCAGTGGGCAGCAACATTAAAAAAGATAGAAAATACAATCAACATCAAGGCTGGCATGGAATTGACCAGTTTCAAACTGAATCCGAATGAAGAGGCACGGACACCAAGTATTTCTGTCACATTTTATAAAGGAAGCAACGTGCGAGGACATAATGTTTTTAGGAAATTGATTTTAAGCCATGATACGCCGACCGTTCAAAATGAAAAAGTAACAGCATTTAGTTCAGTTATATCATGGGGATCAAGAACAGATGAATATTTACGAAATATCGTTGACAAATTCACGGTTTCCGATAAAAATCTTGTGAATTACCTTTGGGTTGATGCAGAGTGGAATGGCGGATCACATGTTGTTGATTCAATAAACCCAGACCCAGGATCAGGAGCGTGGGAAAATATTGTGGGAGATTGGCAAATCAACACTACACTTTTCCCGAAAGGATTCATGTCTGTCAGCAATTATGCCAATTCAAAAAACATGAAGTTTCTTCTATGGTTTGAACCGGAAAGAGCAGAGATTAACACGAAATGGGTAAAAGAACACCCTGATTATTTTTTATCATCTGCAAGTAATAAAAAATATAAACTCTTGGATTTGTCAAATGATAAAGTCAGAAACTTTCTGACAAATTCTATTTCGGATATGATCACAGCAAATGGAATTTCTGTTTACAGGCAGGATTTTAATATCGAGCCGCTTAACTTTTGGAGAGAACATGATTCCATTGATCGTAAAGGTTTGACAGAGATTCATTATGTGGAAAACCTCTATAAATTCTGGGATGATCTGCGGGTAAAACACCCGAATCTTATTATTGATAATTGTGCTTCTGGTGGCAGAAGAATCGATATCGAAACTCTCAAGAGGAGTGTATTGCCGTGGAGAACCGATAACCAAACCTTATTGGCAGGTCAAAACACCTTTGCTTCTCTTGCTTATTGGGTTCCGATTAGTGGAGGTGGATATCCCGCGGCACCTAATAATATATATGAATTCAGAAGCTGTATGGGCCCATTCATTAATCTCCCGGATTATTATAGTACATCGGTATCAAACCCCTACTTTACACAAAAAATGCTTGAACAATATGAAAAGGTAAAACCCTGTTATTATGGAGACTATTATCCACTTTCACAAACAAGTACTTCCACAAGTGACTGGCTGTCATATGAATTTTATCGTGCTGATATGGAAAAAGGGATGGTTATGGCTTTCCGAAGAGAGAACTGTGAAGAAGCTGAACAAACAGTATGTCTTTTAGGGCTAGTAAGTGACTGGACGTATGAAATAGAAGATATTGATACTGGGGAAAAACTTATATCTACTGGAGAACAATTAATGGAGAAAGGGTTGGTGATGAAAACAAAAGATAAAAATGAAAGCAAACTTTACTTTTTTGAAAAGGTAAAAGGCTAGTCGTTGTAGATATGGAGAAAGGGTTGGTGATGAAAACAAAAGATAAAAATGAAAGCAAACTTTACT
>CAZZCN010000132.1:0-6084 GCA_964652975.1 uncultured Oscillospiraceae bacterium
GCCGCCATACCTACACAAATTGTCTGTACGTCTGGCTTTATATATTGCATGGTGTCATAAATCATAAGACCTGCAGATACTGAACCTCCGGGGCTGTTGATGTAAAACTGTATATCCTTGTCAGGATCTTCAGCCTCCAAAAACAACAACTGGGCTGTAATAAGACTTGCAGTCACTTCATTGACTTCGTCGCTTAAGATAATAATTCTCTCTTTTAGCAGTCTCGAAAAGATATCATACGATCTCTCTCCGCGATTGGTCTGTTCAACAACAATTGGTACTAAACTCATAATAATTCACTCCTTATAAATCTTTTCGTATCTCGTTTTTTGATAAAAACTATATTAGCTATATTTTAACTTTGTATTTGAGTAATACAGTGAATGATTTATGAATAATTTTATAACAATTCCACATAAAATGGTAGAAAATTCTACTCGCTGTCTTTTGCCTTGGAGCCGGACTTTTTGGCTGTCTTAGGTTTTGCTTCATCTTTTGACTTTGTCTCGTCCTTCTCCTTTGACTCGCTCTTAGCTTTGGACTTTGATGCACCCTTGCCTGAAACCACTGCTTCAGCCTTGATAAAATCAATAGTCTTTCGAACAACTATGCTCTCTTTGAAATATGAATCATCATCGGCAAACTGCTTTCTGATGTCTTCTTCCTTCATCTTATAGAGTTCTGCAATCTTGGCAACCTCTTCATCGATATCTTCGGGAGAAATCTGAATATCAAGCTCTTTGCCTATAGCTTCAATTACGAGATTCGATTTGACTGATGCCTCTGCACTCGCTCTCATTCCCTCTTTGAATGTATCCATGTCCTGCCCTACATACTGCAGGTATTGTTCAAGCTGTATCCCTTGATACTTCATACGGTTTGACTGCTCTTCAACCATTCTGTCCACTTCACCGTCGATCATGACTGATGGAATTTCAACAGTAGCATTAGCCACTATTTTTGATATCAGTTCGTTCTCAAATGCATTTTCAGCGGATTTTGCGGCTGTCTCTGCCAGCTTGGCACGAAGACTGTCCTTGTATTCCTTGAGAGTGTCAAATTCGCTTACATCCTTTGCAAATTCATCGTCAGCAACAGGAAGGTCCTTGATCTTGATGGAATTCAGCTTGACTTTGAAAACAACAGGCTGTCCTTTAAGCTTTTCTTCGTGATAATCTTCAGGAAAAGTAACATTGACATCAAACTCTTCACCGATCTCACGTCCGATTACCTGCTCTTCAAATCCAGGTATGAAAGACTTCGAACCAATACGCAAATCGTATGCTGTTCCTTTGCCGCCGTCAAATGTTACGCCATCCAAAAACCCTTCATAATCTATGTTGGCAATATCGTCGTTCAATACGGCTCTATCTTCAACAGGAACCATTCTTGAATTTCTTTCTCTGATTTTGTCGAGCTCCTTGGTAACCTCTTCTTCATCAACAACAGGCTCTTGCTTTGATACTTCTATACCTTTGTAGTCTCCTAGTGTAACCTCTGGTTTTACAGTTACGTTTATGGAGAATTTAATTCCTTTTTCGCTTCCTATTTCAGTGATTTCAGCTATCTCCGGACTTGATACCGGCTGCAATGAATGCTCCTTAATCGCAACTACATAAGAACTTTGTGCAATATTTTCGATGGCATCATCGTAGAGAACGCCCTCGCCGTAATATTTTGTGACGAGCTTCATCGGTGCTTTGCCTGGACGGAATCCGGGAATGCTGAATCTTTTGGAATTTTTCTGAAAAGCTTTCTCCAATGCCCCTTTGAAATCCTCGGCCGGAATGTCAAAAACAATCTCTATCTGACTGTTTTCCTTTTTATTGATAACTGAACTCATATTGGTTTTCCTCCTAAAATAATTAACTTACATATTATGTTTTCGCAAACGCTATAAGAGTCTATCACAAGAGAAGTTTATTGTAAATGTTTTAGAGCCACATATCCGCTCTAAATACGTAAAAACTCTTATATATATCGAAAATTAATAATTATAATGCAATTTTTGCCTTTTTTGCCCAAATTCTTATATTTCCTGCATTTAGCGATATATTTTGTATTTTCGGGATTTTGTTTTTGCTTCGTTTCTTATCATGAGCAGTAACATAGATAATATTAGAATTTCTAACAATAATTAAGTAATATTCGTCTCATAGTTTATATTTGATTAATATCATGAAAAATACATTACTCCGGATTCGAATATCCCCTGGTCCTTGTTGCCTGGGATATTTGCAGCAACATCCCTGCCCATACGCTCCGAGTGTCCCATTTTGCCGAGAATGCGTCCGTCCAATGCTGTGATACCCTCTATAGCAGCCATTGAGCCGTTAGGATTGAAAGGTGTGTCGCTCACCGGGCTGTTCTCAAGGTCAACATAAAGTGTTGCAATCTGGCCGTTTTCGGATAAAGCTTTAATCATGTCTGATGACGCTATGAATCTTCCTTCACCATGTGAAACCGGGATGACATGTATATCACCTGGTTGACTCCTGGCAAGCCAGGGCGACCTGTTGGAGACAATTTTCGTTCTTACATAGGTTGAAACATGTCTTCCGATTGTATTATAAGTCAAAGTTGGTGATGTTGTGTCAAGTTCTGTTATCTTGCCAAATGGAAGCAATCCAAGCTTTATCAATGCTTGAAAACCATTGCATATGCCTAGTGCAAGACCGTCCCTCTCGTACAGGAGCTTATGAATCTCCTCGGTCAGATAAGGATTCTTAAATGCAGCAGCTATGAATTTACCTGAACCGTCAGGTTCGTCTCCACCGCTGAAACCACCCGGAATCATCAATATATTCGATTCACTGATTGCTTTTCGCATATCTTCTATTGACTGCAAAACATTCTCCGGAGTAAGATTGTTAAAAATCACAGTCTTGGCTATTGCACCTGCCCTCTCAAAGGCCCTTGCAGTGTCGTATTCACAGTTAGTTCCTGGAAATACCGGTATGAAAACCCTGGGTTTTGCAATCTTGATCGCAGGCGAGGATCTTGTATATGTCATCAGTCTGCCGGGTACCACGAAGTCCGTTACATCCTTGGACTTCGCTATCGTCGGAAATACCTTCTCCAAACTCGACTCCCAAGATTCAATGCATTCGGACAATAGAACGGATTCACGGCCAAATTCTATACCTCCGGCAGTTGTCTTGCCTAAAATACAGGCAGACTTGTCATCTGTCATTTTCTTAAATGTATCATTCATTAAAAGAGTGGATTCGTCAATATCGAGTTCGATTATCATCCCTGATGGTCTGGATGTGAACAAATCGTCGATTGTAAGAACGTCCGAAAATTTAAAACCTATGTTGTTTCCAAAACACATTTTGGCAACAGCAACAGCGATTCCGCCTTCCCTGACTGTAGTCGCCCCAGTCACTTTGCCCATATCCTGTAAATGTTTCAATATTGCAAACTGATTAAATACGTTGTTCTTGTCTGGTAGCAAATTCTCGTCCAGTATGACCGGAAGATACACAACAACGCTGCCTGCAGCTTTGAAAGATGCTGAGATAACCTTCGACGAATCAGTTGTTCCCACAGCAAAACTCACAAGTGTCGGAGGAACAGTCAGATCCTTGAATGTCCCTGACATGCTGTCCTTGCCTCCTATTGCCGGAGTGCCGAAATCGAGCTGTGCCTTGTATGCTCCAAGGAGCGCACTGAATGGCTTACCCCATTTTTGTGGATCGTTGCCCAACCTCTCGAAATATTCTTGAAATGTAAGTCTTGCTTTAAGTGGATCTCCACCCATCACTGCAATTTTGGAAAGTGACTCCAATACTGCGAAATATGCACCATGAAAAGGACTCCAGCTCGAGAGATAAGGGTCGAACCCGAAAGTCATCAAGGTTGCGGTAGTGGACTCGCCATGCAGAACAGGGATTTTTGCAGCCATTCCTGACTCGGGAGATAATTGATTTTTGCCGCCAAACGGCATCAAGACAGACCCTGCACCGATCGAACCGTCGAACTTTTCGACAAGTCCCTTTCGTGAACAGCATTGTAATGATCCAAGGGTTGATTTAAGGGATGCGGCAAAATTGGTTTTGTCAAAGCCCTGAGGCATCTTTTCGAAATATGTATCATCCATATCGGGACCGTTTACCGAAACTTCTGTTCTCTGTGGAGCTCCGTTGGAATTGATAAAATCCCTGGAAAGTTCTATTATTCTGTCGCCCTGCCAGTACATTTCCATCTTTGGCTCGGAAATAACTCTTGCAACCGTTACAGCCTCTAGATTCTCTTCCTTGGCGTGAATCAGAAATTTCATTTCGTCATCAGGAGAAATGACAACAGCCATTCTCTCTTGAGATTCTGATATTGCAAGTTCCGTACCGTCAAGTCCGTCATATTTCTTAAGAACCAGATCAAGGTTGATTGTGAGTCCGTCTGCAAGCTCGCCTATTGCAACACAAACACCTCCGGCGCCAAAATCGTTGCATCTCTTAATCAATCTCGAAACTTCCGGGTTTCTGAAAAGACGCTGTATCTTGCGCTCAGTCGGTGGATTACCTTTCTGCACTTCACTGCCACATGTAAGTATCGACTCTTCATCATGTTGTTTGGAGGATCCTGTGGCGCCTCCACATCCGTCTCTACCGGTTCTTCCTCCGAGCAAAATGATACAGTCTCCGGGAACAGGACGTTCTCTGACAACATTTCCCGCAGGTGCAGCAGCTATGACAGCACCGATTTCCATTCGTTTGGCTACATATCCCGGGTGGTAGAGTTCCTCTACAAGGCCTGTAGCAAGACCTATCTGGTTACCGTATGAACTGTATCCAGAGGCTGCCTTGGTCGTGATTTTGCGTTGAGAGAGTTTACCAGAAAGTGTCTTATCGAGGGAAACGGTAGGGTCTCCACTACCTGTCACCCTCATTGCCTGATATACATATGATCGGCCTGAAAGCGGATCTCTTATGGCACCTCCGAGGCAGGTGGCGGCACCGCCGAACGGCTCGATTTCTGTCGGATGATTGTGTGTCTCGTTCTTGAACATAACAAGATATTCATGTTCGACACCATCTATTTTGACTGGTACTTTAATGCTACAGGCATTAATCTCCTCAGATTCGTCAAGATCGGTCAGCAACCCTTTTCGTTTAAGCGTTTTCATAGCAAGAGTTGCTATATCCATTAGACATATCGGCTTGTCTTCAATCCGGCTTCCATAGACATAATCCCTTGATCTTATATAATCTTCATAAGTGTCTTTAATAATTGTTGAAATCTTATTATCATCAAATTCGACGGACTCAACCCTTGTTAAAAATGTAGTATGTCTACAGTGGTCGGACCAGTATGTGTCAAGAACCCTTAGCTCAGAAATCGTAGGACAGCGTTTCTGTTCTGCGAAATATTTCTGCACGAAGACCAGGTCGTCCAAAGACATCGCCAATCCCATCTCGCTTATAAGATTACCCAGGGCTTCAATATTTCGGTCTAGAAACCCGTCTAAAATACCAACCTTTGATGGTGGTTTCATTTCATGAAAAAGAGTCAGGGGCTTTTTGAGTTTTGCCTGCCGGGATTCTACAGGATTAATCATGTAATTGATGATCTTCTTGTAATCATCTTCTGTAATTTCGCCTGCTATTGCTATTACCTGGGCGACATGGCATTCAGGTCTGTCCTTGCAAGTCAGAATCTGAACACATTGTGCTGCCGAATCTGCCCTCTGGTTATACTGTCCCGGTAATGATTCTATTGCAAAAACATACTTGGAATCATGAAAATCCGCTTCTTCCAGATAAACATAATCTACAACCGGTTCGGAAAATACATTAATTATTGCATTTTCATATTCTTTTGCTGTCAATCCGGAAACATCATATCTGTTGAGTACTCTTAATTTCTGAAGCTTGTTTATCTTTAGATTCTGCTTTAAGTCCTTTAGAATTTCATCCGCCTCAACGGTAAACCCGGGGCGCTTCTCTACAAACACCCTTCTTACAAGATCCATCTCATCCATACAAAAATGATTCCTTTCCAAACAGACAATTTTTAGTCGTGATATATTATACCAAAATATTGAAAATATCCCAAATAAATTGAAAATATTTCATTCCAATA
>CAZZCN010000133.1:0-6019 GCA_964652975.1 uncultured Oscillospiraceae bacterium
GCACATCATACCAGCTCCACCACGGGCAATCTTGAGCAATAACATAATTACCTATTCCAATTCTGATTGTCTCATCTAAAGATAACCGCCCTTCATCATATTCCTTCTTCAGTTTGTCATCAACATAATCCTCAAATAGCATTGCATAATATTTTTCTTTTGCATCAAGTGCAAAATGAATGCAAAACGGTAGCTCAGAACTCTCCTTGTGTGCTATTACATTTTTAACAATTTCTCTTTTATTCATATACTTTTCCTCAATTCTTTAATATTTAAAACCCGTACATTACATTTAAGCTCAGAAACCATTTAAAACCTATCTGGTTGATATATCATCCTGTATCTGTTTTATATGTCATCCTGTATCTGTTTTATATGTCATCTTGTATCTGTTTGATATATCATCCTGTATCTGTTTGATATATCATCCTGTATCTGTTTGATATGTCATCCTGTATCTGTTTGATATGTCATCCTGAACCTGTTTTCTTAACATCTGTTCGATATATTCTCCAGTATCCCTTTGCTAAAACATCTGGCCGATATCTCGACCTGTATCTGTTTGCTAATTATCTGGCCGATATCTCGTCCTGTATCTGTTTGCTAAATATCTGGCTGATATATGTTCTTTTATCTGTCTGTTAAAAAACCTAGCTGATATACCTTCTTTTATCTGTTTGTTAAAAAATCCAGTTGCCACAAACAACAATATCTTTTTTTCTTTCACCGGGCGAAGTCTCAATTTTTTCAATTCTGCCATTTCTGAATACACCTTCTACAATAGTTGACTTATCTGCATATAGCTTGAATCTGACATTCCAGTCCCTGGGAAAAGCCGGCAGAATATATATTTTGTCATTACATACATCCGACTGAACAAGCATAGACTGCAATGCTTTCATAAAAACGCCGCCATGGTCCATATCTGGAATCCAGTCGTTATGCATATCCCAAAAGGCAGGGAAACGCATATTTGGAGCCTTTCCTGAAGTTCTATCCAGAATATACCCGGCAGTTTCCTGTGCTCTTCCGAGATAAGCAGCCTGAATATCATCCTGATGCCAGCAAAAATGATTTTTAACCAGTCTTTTATCGAATGTTCTTTGTGCCAATTCGATATTTGGCTTTCCAATGCCAAAGGTTCTGTAAGGGAAAATAGCGTAAAGCTCCGGGTTTTCACAATTCGCATAATTGGAATATTCGGCTGCCGGAAGAATCAACTCCTCATCGTCGATTACACCTGTTGGCAATTCTGGCAGGTCACTTAATAGTTTATCCCATTCCGATTTTTGCTCCTTCGATACAATAGACTCAGGCAGTGAAATAAGTTTGGTCAAAATTGAATTAAGACCTGCTATTTCCGGCGTGGGATTAATCGCCTCGTGCCATGTTTCCAAAGATTCGGCAGGTGATATGACTATCTTGCCGTTTACGTCTCTTTCGTAATGATAGCAGTAAAAATCTGTAATTTCCTTTGCAAGAACCAACAGATTATTCCTGGCAAAATTCTCATCAGATGTATACGAATAATATTCGAGCATCATCTCTAGCAATTCAATTCCACTCTGCCAATAATAGGTGATATAAGGACACTTGACAAAAGAAATATCAAGGCCTTCCCTCTCCCAGCCAAAGTGCGCATTAACGTGAGTTCCCCATGGATAGCTTGTTTCGGAGTAATGAACTCCTTTATGGTTATAATAAATCTGGTTTCTATCTTTTAATAACGGTATCATATCGGTGTACATCTTGAAAAACGGCTTCAATAAATCAAAGTCGCCTGCGGCAAACATCGGCCAGTAACAAAGGCGGGTGTTTTGAAACCAGAATCCGGCGCCCCATCGTCTGTAATCCGGATCATTCTCTGCGTCTACTGTAAACAGCGAACCATTGAATTTGAAAGGCAAAGCCCCTCTGCCGGCACAGGCATTCATAAAGCGCTGATATATATAACTTCTGTTAATTGCATCTGTCTTGTTTTCATCGTCATCAAGCAAAATGTAACTTTTATCCCAAAATTCATTCCAATACTTTTGTGTAAGTTCATTATCGACTATAGATTCTTTGTGAATCTTTCGTATCTCTTCATACCATTTTTCTTTTGTTGTTGGCTGAAGTGTCAGGCAATTGATCGATATGTGTTGGTTTGTCGAAGGTGATTTTGAAAAGATTGATAGATCGGTTGATTTTTCAAAATTTTCTCCACTCATTAGACAGCCGCTTGCTCTTGCAAAAAGGATGTCAGGATATCTATCCGCTATTTGTGACAATCCCTGCAAATCCATGTTTATCTGATAGGTCGAATTTTGATTCAAATGAAGCCATGCAATATTGTTTTCGTCTGTTTTGAGCACTGTATCTGTTGTGATAACTGTCTCATATGGATCTTCACCATAAATGTTTTTGAACATGTCTCCAACCTGGGTGTTCTTATCGATTCGTTCAGTTAATCTCCATAACTCGGTACTTGACACCACGGAGACATCTTCATCGGATTTCACATCTATATGCACTTCCGGGTAATTCGAGCTCACCCAGATGCATACGGTGATTTTGTCGTTTTTAATAATAATTCTTCCATTTTCGATATCTAAAATCTGAGAAAATGATTGTCCTTCCAGAATTAAATTTGGCGTTGTTGAAAGTCGTATTCTTCCAAGTTTGTATAACTTGCAATATTCATCAAGACTGTCGGTTTTAGCTATGTAAAAAACAATATCTCCGTTTTGTTCTGTCCAGACATTTAACCCTACATCCCCATTCCCTAGCGGCATGGAATCGTTGCAATCATTTCCCAAAGTGTTCCAAACCAGTTTGTAATCTTTAATATAATTCATTACTCTCTCCTCTAACTGACAATAAAATTCAACCTAATAATAAAAACCCTCTAATAAATTTTCATCGCTTCAAAAAATGCCTCAATATTTGCAGGAGGGACATCAGGCAATATTGCTTCATGGCTTGGAGATATGACAAGACCTGTTGGGAATATTTTTCTAAGCTCTGCTATCTTGGACTTGATTTCCTGTGGTGTCCCGTTAACCAGCAGGTTTTGTGCATCAACACCTCCACAAAAGGAAACCCTGTCACCAAATGATTCTTTCAATCTTTGAGGCTCCATACCCACTGCCAATGCCTGTATTGGATGAATTACATCTGCTCCGGCTTCGATCAAGTCGGGAATAATGTCATAAATTGCACCACATGAATGATGAATGACCTTTAATCCATAGGATTTTGCCTGTGCAATGAGTTTTCTTGTCCCCGGCAAAACATATTGTCTGATTAATTCCGGAGAAAGCATCAGTCCTGTCTGACTTCCAAAATCATTGCCAATTAAGACAGCATGAAGTTTTCCCTTTGTGTTTTCATAAAATATTTCATTTGCCTTTATGTAAAATTCAACAATTTTTTCTATCACTGCCTGAAAAATCTCAGGTTCTGTCAACATTTTGATCAAAGCGGTTTCCATTCCAAAAGCCGCACAGGCATCTTGAAAATGAGCAGACCAAATAACACCCAGGATAGCATAGCCATCCGGAACCTGTTCTACTGTTTTTCGGCACTCCTCCGGCGAAATGTACTTTTGGGGGTCCGGCCAATTAAAATCATTAATTTTATCAGGATCTGAATAATCCTCAAAGAACCCCTTTGAAGTAAGTGTTCTTTCTTCAATACTGATTTTATGCCTGTCTTTTGCAAAATCAAAAGCAGCGTAAATTGCATTGCTCGTTGGTGAATGATATGGCAACTCAACTGGAAATATATCATCGTCAATCTTTTGTTTAAGCTCTAATAAATTATTGACTCCAAAATGTCGGAATAAAGGTTCCATTGCTTTTGGATCAGGCAGTCCAAGCCAGCAGGCAGGTCTGTCCACCTCTTTTCTTTCAATTGTTGCATAAAATCTTTCGATATGTTGCATTTTTAACCATCCTTATCAAGTTTAATTTTCCTGAATCTATAATCACTGTAATATTAATCAAAGCAAAATAAAGTTTCAACCTGTTTTGCCAGTAAGTTTGCAATTTTGTCATATCCTTCTTTAGATGGATGGATGCAATCGTGAATATATTTGTCAGTATTATAATAATGAAAATTAGTAAGCGTTCTCATATCGATTACTGTAAACCCAAGTTTTTTGCTGGATTCAACTATTACATCATAATAATCTTTAAGTGTATATCCCAGGAAATTTTCATTCGAGTAAGCATCACAAACCTTTTCACACTTATCTGCCGCTTGAAATCGAAACAAAGGAGTCAGATAAACAATATTGGCTTTGGGGCAATTTTCCTGAAGTTTTTTGATAACTGCTTCCAGATCAGAGGAAAAGCTGCTTGTGTCTGATTCACTTGAAACCAACGGTGCATTCCAATACCAGTCGTTGGTCCCATGCCAGATTATAATCAAATCCGCCTCAGGATGAATGTTATCGAAATTGTCCAGCAATCCAATCAAATTGTATGGGGTAGTTGATGATAAACCGCTTGAAGAAATTGCATGATTATAAATCGTTTCAATTCCCAATTTTTCTTTTATTTGGTTCTCGTATCCACCTTCTCCGAAATCCTTTGTTGAAATGCTGTCTCCATAGATAACAGCAGTTCTTATAAAATTTTTAGTGCTCATTTTTACCTCGCAAAATAAAATTTTCTTTTCAATATTTAAAACTGTTAAATTAATTTAAAATTATTTCATAGACTTTGTTTTTTGTGGTTTTAAATTCAATCAGATCTTCGCTCAGAACTGTATGTCTAAGCAATTTACCATTACTTGTTACAACACACTGACCTAAATCCTTATGCTTTAGCCTGATTATATGTCCGCCGCTTGAAGTAACATCAACACGATTCATTTTGAATTTATTCCACTCGCAATCAATCTCAAAATTACCTCGTGCCTTAAATCCTTTGAAATAACCCTTCTCCCAGTTTCCAGGCAGTGCAGGCAAAAGTTCAATATAGCCTGCATGACTTTGAATAAGCATTTCACAAACAGCAGAGGTAAGTCCAAAGTTGGCATCAATTTGAAAAAATCCGCATATGTCAGGTATATAGCTTAGTAAATTCATATTGATTCCGTTTTTAATCAGTTGGTATAAGTTTTCATATGCTTCATTTCCCTGATGGGTTCTTGCTCTCAAATTTGCTCTGTTAGCCAGTCCCCATCCTCCCGAACCAAATCCCGGTTCTTTGGACCTTAAGTCTAGAGTTTTAATCGCTGCATCCATATAATCCTTGGTTTCGGCATTTATAAGGTCACCCGGAAACAATGCAAGCAGATGAGAGATATGCCTGTGATTAGGGTCGCCAATGTCTTCACCGTTTTGGTATTTGTTATAATACTCCTCTTCACGCCACTCTTTGATCTGTCCGGATTTTCCTATTCTTAAAGGCTGCATTTTGCTGATTATGTTATTGAGTTCGTCTCTAAAATCCTTATCAACTCCGAGAATTTCGCTTGCTTTTATCACATTTTTCATGCAGATATACGCCAGTACCATATCATAGGTAGATCCTATGCCGATTCTGCCATGTTCCGGAGATGTGGATGGTGCGGTAACCAATTCACCAGTATTCGGATTGGCTATTAGAAATCCTTTCCAGAAAAGTGCCTGTCCTTTCATGGTTTCATATATTTTACTCTTTAAAAGCTTTTTGTCTTCAGTAAACAAATAATAATCCCATAAATTTTGACAAACCCAGGCTGCACTGCCTGGCGTCCACCCCCAGACATAATCGAAGCCTACAGCGGTAAATCCAAATGGATTGGTCTGTGCATTAATAACCCAGCCGCCATTGTCCACTCCATAATGTTCTTTGGCTGTGACCTTTCCCGGGTTTATATATGAATGTATAAGATTAATTAAAGGAATTACTGTTTCAGATATATTAGCTATACAAGAATGCCAATAGCACATTTGAACATTAATATCAAAATGATAATCCGACGCCCAGGGAGGTATGTTGCTATCGTTCCACAAGCCTTGTAAATTTGCGGGAAGAGAGTTTCTTGA
>CAZZCN010000134.1:0-2430 GCA_964652975.1 uncultured Oscillospiraceae bacterium
TCAAGCTATATGCAGATAAGTCAACTATTGTAGAAGGTGTATTCAGAAATGGCAAGATTGAAAAAATTGAGACTTCGCCCGGTGAAAGAATGAAAGATATAGTTGTTTGTGAGAAATAGATTTTTAGCGAACAGATAAAAGATGGTATATCAGCTAGATTTTTTAACAAACAGATAAAAGAAGGTATATCAACCAGATATATAGAAAACAGATACAGGACGAGATATCGGCCAGATGTTAAGCAAACAGATGCATGACGTTATAACAAACAGATACAGGATGATATATCGAATAGATGTTAAGCAAACAGATGCTGGAGGATATATCGAACAGATGTTAAACAAACAGATTCAGGATGACATATCAAACAGATACATGACGATATATCAACCAGATAAGCTATACATTGTTCCTGAGCTAAAATATATTGTATGGGTTTTAAATATTATAGAAATGAGGAAAAGTTATGGGTAAAAGAGAAATTGTTAAAAATGTAATAGCACACAAGGAGAGTTCTGAACTGCCATTTTGCATTCATTTCGCACTTGATGCAAAAGAAAAATATTATTCAATGTTATTTGAGGATTACGTCGATGACAAGCTGAAGAAGGAATATGATGAAGGGAGATTATCTTTAGATGAAACAATCAGAATTGGGATAGGTAATTATGTTATTGCTCAAGATTGCCCGTGGTGGAGCTGGTATGATGTGCCAAGCTCATATTCCGGGTTTGATGCTCCTGATGTTTTGCCTAAAACCATAGGCTATGGGAGCTACAACGGATATGTTGAACACCTTAAATATCTAAAAGAGACAACAGGCTGTTATATAATGGTAAATATATATGGAAGTCATTTCGAGAAAGCATACTTTGCCCGCGGAATAGAAAACTTCTTGGCAGATATGGCAGGAGAACCTGATTTTGCGAAGAGATTACTCGATACAATAATAAGAAAAAACATGGTTATGCTCGAAAACATTGTAAATATTCCAGAGATTGACGGAATTCTTCTTGGCAGTGACTGGGGTTCTCAAAATTCATTATTGATGTCTCCAAGCAGCTGGCGTGAACTTATCGCACCAGGCGAAAAATTGGAGTATGACCTTATCCATAGTACAGGCAAGGATGTCTGGGTTCATTCATGCGGTAATGTTGAACAAATCATGGGTGATTTGATTGAACTCGGGGTGGATGTACTTAACCCGTTGCAGCCTGAATGTATGGATATTAAAAGTATTAAATCTAATTATGGAAATAAACTTACATTCTGGGGTGGAATAAGCACACAGCAAACCTTACCATATGGAAAAGCAGATGACGTGCGAAATGAAATTCTTACCGTCACGGATTTCATGAAAGAAAGCGGAGGATATATTCTGGCACCTTCCCAGGAAATTCAATCAGACGTTCCATATGAAAATCTGCGGATGATGATTGATACTGCAAGAGATTTATCTTTTCTAAAACAATAACAGAAAATTTGCTTGTAAAATATTAATAATAGTAGTAGCAATAATAGTAGTAGTAATAATAGTAGTAGTAGTAATAATAGTAGTAATAATAATAGTAGTAGTAAAAATAATAGTAATACTAATCAATAAAGAAGCAACATCTTAATATTGATTGAACAAATCAGAGCCATCGCTGAAACGGTGGCTTTTCAAAGTTGCAACAGATAAGCACTTTTTGTTTTTACATTATAGATTGTTTTGACAGTTTATAGTATAGTAGTAAACATAGCGTTTTGAAATAAGATAAATGCTAAAAATAAACAAAAAAAATATGCAAGAGAACAATAATTGCAAATTAATCGACAGATAAGCGGTTGATACAAGACTTTAGAATAACAAAGGTGTAAAAATGGAGATTAACTGGTTCCCGGGCCATATGGCAAAAGCCCTTAGAGATGTGCAGAACGCACTTAAGAAAGTCGACATGGTAATAGAGACATGCGATGCCAGAATACCAAGGTCAAGCCGTAACCCGGTGCTTGACGAGATTATCAACAACAAGCCAAGGATATTGGTTTTGAACAAGGCAGATCTGGCTGAGGACGAGATAACAAGGCAATGGATTTCTGAATTTGAATCCCATAATCTGAAGGCGATTTCACTTATCGGGACGAAAATGACTGATGCCAAAGACCTTAAGAAAGAATGCCTTTCACTGTGCAGTGAGAAAATAGAACGCGCCCTCAATAAAGGCAGGCTTATAAGACCGATTCGTGCAATGGTTGTCGGCATTCCCAACACGGGCAAGTCCACAATAATCAACACCCTGTCAAAGAGAAAAATCGCAGCAACATCAGATAGACCAGGAGTTACAAGGTCTCCTCAATGGGTAAGGACCGACGATCAATTGGAGCTAATGGATATGCCCGGAGTGCTGTGGCCTAAAATCGACGAGCGCGAAGGACAGATACTCCTTG
>CAZZCN010000134.1:2530-5988 GCA_964652975.1 uncultured Oscillospiraceae bacterium
ATGCCCGGAGTGCTGTGGCCTAAAATCGACGAGCGCGAAGGACAGATACTCCTTGCAGCTACCGGTGCAATAAAAGATACAGTTGTTGACGGTATAGAAGTCGCCTACGAGCTCATGATGATTATTTCAAGGTTGAACCCTCAAAGTTTGAAGGAACGTTACAAGATAGATTTTGAAGAAGTTTCAGGATATGATGCATTTTTACTAGCAGCCAAGAAAAGGGGATGCATACTGTCGGGTGGCAGAATTGACGAAGAGCGCTTTGCCGCGTTGTTTCTCGATGAAATCCGCGCGGGCGTTCTAGGTAAAATATCGTTTGAGAGACCTAATTGACGAAAGGAATATAATGATGGCAACAGCAGACAAGCGCATTTTAAAGCTGCAAGAGAAATATTTTGACATGAGTGTCTACGAAATGAACGAGTGGAGAATAGGCAACATCCTTGTGGCCGGTATTGACGAGGCGGGCAGGGGACCTCTTGCAGGACCGGTTGTGGCGGCAGCGTGCATTTTGAATCACAAGGATCCGATTTTAGGACTCAACGATTCCAAAAAACTCTCTGAGAAGAAACGCGATGAATTATATCTGGAAATAAAAGAGCGTGCAGTTGCCTTTTCGATAGTGCGTGTTGAACATGATGTTATAGACGATATAAATATATTGAATGCAACGAAAAAAGCGATGCATGAATGCATTGCTCAATTACAGATAAAGCCGGACAAGATACTTATTGATGCAGTCAACCTTAACGGAACCGGGTATGATATAACACCTATAATCAAGGGGGACACACTTTCTGTATCAATTGCCGCCGCCTCTATACTTGCCAAAGTGACACGTGATAATATCATGAAGGAATATGACATGATTTATCCAGGTTATGGATTCGCTCAGAACAAGGGTTATGGAACAAGCCTCCATTATGAAGGCATAAAGAAGCAGGGTGCAACCCCTATTCACCGTAGGACATTTCTTAAGGGAATCATTTGATGATAAGCTGTTGTTAATTGATTCATAAGATTTTTCCATAAAAAAACAAATATAAACAAATTAATTTAATCAAATAAACATAAACAAATAATCTAACAGACCCATTATTATAATACTTGAAAGGTTAGCATCATGGTATCTGCAAAAAGAAAACTTGGAAACGGTGCGGAAGATCATGTTGCACATTACATGTCCGCACTTGGCTACAGTATTCTTTCAACCAATTATTCTGTTCCGAAAATAGGCGAGATAGATATCGTAGCGAAATTCAAGGACAGCATTTATTTTGTCGAAGTCAAGGCAAGGAGCAATTCAAAGCCATTCGGTGGAATGGAAGGATGCATCTCAGGCAAAAAACTCAAACGAATCAGGCAAAGTGCCGACATCTATCTACAACAAAACAATCCAGACGCCTACTGCAAAATCATGGGTGCATTTGTACATATCACTCCTCAAAATAAATATGAGAAAATCGAGTTGATCCAATTGGACTAAATTTCTATTAAAGATACCTTTGGTCTGTTTTTGCAGACATGGTATGTCACATGGTAATAATATTTAGCAGCATAATATTGATTGTTTGTTTATAATAATAATGAATAATTGCAAAATATGACTTGCAAATATTTGATTCAATATAGTATAATAACCACCAAGAAGAACAAAAAATGCAAGGAGATAATCATATGATTTCATTTGATAAAATGTCAAAAGAGGAATTGCAACTGGAGATAGAACAGTTGGAAAAGAGATACGCGGATTACAAATCGCGTAATTATAATCTCAATATGTCGAGGGGCAAGCCTTGCAAAGAGCAGCTTGACCTTTCAAACGATATGATGACGGTGCTCGGAAATGACACCTACAAAGACAGCACAGGGTTTGACCTTCGAAACTATGGAATACTTGACGGAATACCTGAAGCCAAAGCTCTATTCGCCGAAGTTCTCGGAACCAAGCCTGCCAATATTATAGTGGGAGGCAATTCTAGCCTTAACTTGATGTATGATACCATATCAAGAGCGATGCATTTCGGAGTGCCTGATTCTGTAAAGCCTTGGTGCAAAGAAGACAAAATCAAATTCCTGTGCCCGGTTCCTGGATACGACAGACACTTTGCAGTTGTACAGGACTTCGGAATTGAAATGATAAATGTACCAATGACACCAGCCGGTCCTGACATGGATAAGGTTGAGCAGCTTGTGGCAAGCGATTCTGCCATCAAGGGAATCTGGTGCGTTCCAGTATACAGCAATCCGGACGGAATTACTTATTCCTTCGAGACATGCCAGAGACTGGCGTCGATGAAAACTGCAGCACCCGATTTCAGAATAATGTGGGATAATTCTTACTGTGTCCACGCTTTAAACCATGACGATTCAGACAGCATACCCGACATTCTCTCTCTTTGCGAAGAGAACAACTGCAAGAACCGTGTTTTCGAATTTGCTTCCACCTCTAAAGTCACCTGGGCCGGAGCAGGTGTTGCCTGCATTGCTGCAAGCGACGAAAACATCAAGTACATAAAGTCCCATCTGACTCTCCAGACTATAGGACCTGACAAGATCAACCAGCTCCGCCATGTCAAGTTTTTGAAAGACGCAGCGGGTGTTTATGATATGATGAAAAAGCATGCAGCAATCCTTCGCCCCAAATTCGAGACCGTGCTTTCGATTTTGAACAGCGAACTTGCGGATACCGGTATTGCAAAATGGAACGAGCCAAAAGGTGGTTATTTTATCAGTCTTTTCGTAGCACCGTTTACAGCGAAGGAAGTTGTCAGCCTTTGTAAAGAATGCGGTGTAGAACTTACACCTGCAGGAGCAACATTCCCATATGGCAAGGATCCAGAGGACAGTAATATCCGCATAGCACCTTCGTTCCCGCCTCTTGCCGAGCTTATACCTGCGATTGAGATCCTATGTGTCAGTGCCAAGCTAGCCGCAGCGAAGAAGGCACTAATTGGTAAATAGAGACTAAAATATTACTAAATAATTATTTACAAAAATACTGTCAGAACAAATAGATTCTGGCAGTATTTTGTTAGAAATTTCAAAATTTACTGTTACATGTATAAGTGATATAATAGTATTGATATTTATTCGTCAGATAGTAAAAACACTAATGGAGGTGGTAAATTATGTTTATAAATAATGAGATCGAGAATATAAAAAATATTATGTTACAAACAGTTTCATGTGAGACGATTTACCTTTTTGGATCATATGCTTACGGTATACCGAATGAAGACAGTGATTATGATTTTTTCATTATTCTACCTGATAATGGTATAAGACCATTAGATGCCATTCAAAATATCAGTCTGGCATTAATTGGTAAAACAAATAAAAAACCTGTCGATGTACTGGCAAAGAGACATTCTGAATTTGATCACCGTAAAGACTTGATTACTTTGGAGAAGGAAGTATTTGAAAAAGGAATTATAATATATGAGCAATAATGAAAT
>CAZZCN010000135.1:0-5911 GCA_964652975.1 uncultured Oscillospiraceae bacterium
CAAAATATCTCACTAGTCAAGTGAAATTTGAAAGATATTTCATTTTTAAAGAAAATTATGTGCAAATTTTATCAACTTTTATCTTTAATCACAAAACCGGATTCAAGTCCAACACACTCAGTATTTCTGAATGAAAAACTTTTTCCATCTGGCATATATATCCGCTCGCGAATTATTTATTGGATCAATATCAACGCGAACTCGTGCCGCATACCTGCCCCCCCCAAAAAAGATCAGGAAAAGCAGGACGTCTTGTACGTATAGCTAATCCAGTATATTGTTGTGCTTCGCGTCCACTTCGCCCCAAACTGCTACTACAACAGATTAGTCAACATACCTATTTCTATAGCGCTTTTTGTCCCGAAGCAGGCGATGTTTTCTCGCTGATTTTGCCGTATTCCGACACCGACGCAATGCAAGTTTTTATTGAAGAATTCAGCAAGCATTTGAACGGAAAACCAGCATTGCTGGTTATGTACCAGACTCCATGGCATAAAAATAACAAGCTCCGGACGCCTGAATCTATCGTAATGGCTTTTCAGCCTGCTTAGAGCCCTGAACTAACCACAATTGAACACCTTTGGGAGCACATCAGATAAAAGAACACAGCTGATCAGTACTGGCCAAACATGACAGATTTGGAGGATTATTTGTGAGAAGTTCTCAGAGAATGCAGTCGAGACCACGAAAACATAAAATCATTAACTATTTTTGATTTTATAGTGTAATGCACCCCATTTGTCAATATAAAAACTGTAATGTTCACGAAAGTTGTGATTTATAAAGGCAAGGAGAACTATGTACGACTCGGACTTGCTTGTAGATATTAAGGTTGCATTTTAGCTGAGTGGTTAACAATTTCAAATCGCATAGTTACTCTGCCAGGCGTCAAGTTTTTTCCGTCAAGCATGCTTACGAGCATATTACCGTATTTTTCGGCAATTGCGTCAGGACCATATTCGAACAAAGTCACTGGAAATGGAATAAATATTCCCGAACCTTTGTTGGCATGAGTTACGATTTTAAGTTCACTTGGAACCTTTAAGCCTAGCTCAAGAATCCCCATCACTGCATCCTTGAAAATTATATCGTCAGTAAATAATAGGCCGTCCGGTTTTTTCATTGAATGGGGGGCAAATATTTCCATTATTGAAGTATAACCCAGGTGTTTAGGAATATATCCGGAAACGGCATTGAAACTAAACATTTCTGGCGCAATTAATATCCCTTTTTCTTTTAATACTGACACAAAAAGGTCAAAACGAGATTTGCTGTTTGTAATTATCCACGGCGCTTTGCATCCTTTTTTTAGGAGGATGTCAATACCTTTTTTTATAAATTCATTCATATCAAAATCGATTCCATTGGGAAAAACAGGGTCAGCCCCGACAATCGGCAAATGCGAGTCTATAAGAGTTTTTTTCCATTCATCAGTACTAAAGCCAGCAAGCGGGATAATTCCTGAAATCACACCCTGCTTTATGTGCTCTAGAAATCTGTCGCTCGCATGAGTTCCTTTTAGCGGAAGCTCTCCTGGCAATTGATAACCCAGATAGAGCTTTACGGGAATTTTCTTCTTTTCGAAAAAGAGTCTCAGTTGCTGGATCGTCCTTGTATAGAAGTATGAGGTGTCAGGATGTGAGATGTCAGCCTCGTTGAGTATGTCAACTGATTTGACTGTCGCTGTTTTTTTCTTTATGTAGGTGCCACTGCCGTGCCTGCTTTCAAGAAGTCCCTCATTGGCAAGACGTTCAAAAGCTTTTCTCGCAACCATCTGGCTTGTATTAAATTTCTTTGCGAGCGCTCTTGAGCTGAGGATTTTTCCTTCACTTTCTGAATTCCACTCCATAATCTCTTTCCGGAGAAAGGCCGCGAGCTGCTCTGTTTTTGATGCCGATGTAATAAGATTCATATTCAACCTTTTGGTACTTATCTCAATCTATCTAAACCTGTGAGATAAAGTAGCCCAAAATATCACACTTGTCAAGCCCAAAGTCAGATATTCAGGTCTTATGTGAGTTATTGTAAAGAATATGGTTGCAGTCACTTTGGTGCGTTAGCTTTCAGAAGTGTCTAAACCTTATGATATTTTCATGGTATTTGTCGTAAACTTACTACATTAACTATCTGATTTTCCAGTACTTTGCTTTCTCTGCTTTCTTTAAGAAGATGCAGGTAATTCACTGTCAATTACAGCAAATCCGCACAAAAATATTTTCACGGCACACCGCATACGTGCAAGTTCGCCTGTGATGCATTATAGGTGAACAAAAGCAAAATTTTATTCAATATAACTTTTTACTTTAAACGGGCATTATATTCATTGACAATTGCGGTGACTGTTTTAATACGCTCAATATCACCATTACTTGATATTTCATCAGAAATACCCAACAGCAGTCTAGGGGCAAACAAATCAATCAACCGGTGAACACAATCTATTAATTCTTGAGTTGAATACGTGTGATCAAAAAAAACTGCGGGAATTCCATCAAGCAACCACATATTATCTCCGAGCGCGGTTTTTATTTCTTCTAGAGTAACATCACCTTGGGGTTTTGGAGTAATTGCCTCTATACCATCAAGCCCTGTATCTTTTAAAAACTGCAATAATGGCTTGGTATCCCCGTCCCAGTGACTGTAACAGAAATTTCCAGCCCGATGCAACAATTCACAACGCCGCTGACATTCAGGCAAATGATATTTAACAAACAAGTTTGGAGAAAGTGTTCCTGCATGCACGTTTTCGCCGAAATTTATAATTTTTATCGGGGAAGCATTTATTTTTTGAATCATGCGACGGCAAGACTCATCTCGAGCGCGGAAAAACGATTCCACGGTATCAGGGTAATCGTAAATGGCAAAAGTTGCATTCTCTACGCCCATTTTTTCAATATAGAGACACTGTATGTTCATTCGTGGCATATAAATAGCTGGAGCGCCAAGGTCGTCTATCTTCCGTCTTAAAGAGAGAAATTTTTCTTCATCCCATTCCCAAGCGGTGTTGTCTTCTCTCCATGTAGCGACTTTAAGTTCTTCTTCACTCTCAACTTCCCACTTTAAGGTAATGTGGTGATAACTGTCCGGTGTTTGCCGCCAAATATAGACCTGCTTGCCGACCGGCGTGTTAACGGTATATTCAGTATCAGTCTGGTTCAATGCTTTTTTCTGAATACTTACTCGTGGATCCTCGATCCGTCGAAAGCATGTGTTATATTCGTATAGCCTGGCCGATACCCCCAACTTGCGGTATATCTCATAAATATCATTAGAATAGCCTTTGGGAAATGGTTGATTAAAGAAAATCCTATCATGCCACCACGCGCCAATCCGCGGTTGCCAAAGTATATAGCCATTGCCGTGTCCTTGAAGCACGTTCGTGTTGATTCTTGACCAATTCTGATTCATCATTTCAGGTTATCCTTCTTGTAACGTTAGTTTTGTTAAATCGAACATATTAACATTGTAAAATTTAGTTCTAGAAATTAATGCCTATTTCGACAAATTGATGTTCTGCGCAAATGAGAACATTATTGCAACAAGCAGTTTTCAAGAGAAATCTGTTTATGTCAGCTTTTTCAAAACAATGATATTTGCAGCAAATTTAAAGTAATTCATAGTTTTTTATGTAGCGTTTACATAGGGCAAGTTTTCATACCTCTTATATTTGAGAGTTATATTTCTTTTCAAACTGATTCCATTCGTCCAAGACAGCCTTTACGGTTTCAGAATTGGCACCGGGGCCAAATTCAAACTGCACGATTATGCCACCGCGCGGATCATAGAAATGTTTTGCGACCTCTCTTACGGCGGTTCTGCCGTCCTGGGGATTTTCAGACGGCAAAACATGTTGCCGGTCAATTTCTCCCCAAAAAGTTATTCTGCCCTTAGCTAGTTTTTGCAAATCATCCATATCCATACAGAACAATTGAGAATTTAATGCGTCAACCCCGATCTCAATCAGGTCCTCATATATTTCGGAGATATGTCCGTCTGAATGCATAAACACAAACTTACCGTTGTCGCGGGCCAAATCGCAATAGTCTTTGTAAAGCGGTTTGAAAACCTCGCGCCATATTCGCGGAGGAATGAGCAGCTGCCGCTGCGACCCCCAGTCATCCATAAACATAATGGCGTCAACATCGGTTTTGACCCAGAACTCAAGTTCCTGCAAATAGAAATCATGGATTGTCTTTATCAGGGATTTGAACTCAGGCAGCTCCGGTTCCATCACGTCCATCATGGAATTTTCAGACCCTCGCAAAAACTGGTACCTTTCCCAAGGGCGCGGACAACATGACGCCCGGATGAATTTATCGCTGGTTGCACATGCGGCGTTCACGGCATCGCGGGCATGAACAGCATTGTCCGGCAGAGTTTCATATGGAGGCTTCACATTTTTCCAGTTCTCCAGCTCCTCTACTAGCGGTTCCTTGACCTCCCCGATAATTCCGTACTGAAGATTAGTGAATTTGCAACCCCATTCATCAATGGAATCACCGATTTGAAAGGCATCACCCTGAACTCTTGGAGATTTGCGGTAAACATCGCTAGCGCGGCTGAAATCGGAAGGATATTTTTCATTTATTTCCTTGATTGTTTCCGGGAAATTTTTAACGGTATATGGAAGGCACCATATTTCCCGCGGCATTCTGTCCGGAGTTTCAAAATTAAGACATTTTATGACCCGTTCCCGTGAAGTTATGCTCATAATATATGAATCCTTTATTTGATTGAATCTTATATGCGTTATATTATAACATGAATAAATAAAAATGCGTCCATAATAGTATAAAGTACGATTTAGCACATGAATATGAAACCTGATAAAAATTTCCGGAAAATATATAACTTGAAGGATTACGGCTTTCCTGAAGTTCCGCTGTTCGGGAAGTACAAGTTCAACAAAGCATTTCCGGGGCTGGGCATACATACTCATCCCGCATTCGAAATATGCTATCTGGTTGAAGGCCGTCAGATTTACAGCGCGGACGGAAAAGACTATCAGTTGAAAGCCGGCGATTTATTCATCACTCAGCCAATTGAACCGCACAGTAGCGGCTGGCAGCCGCAGGAAAAAGGCAGTCTGTTCTGGATGCATATTATGCCCGCACTTCAGAATAAACCTTATCTCGGCATGGTTCCGCAATCAGGAGAAGAATTGACTCTGCAACTGCATAATATTTATGAAAAATGTTTTCCTGGCAATGAAATAATTTACGAGTTATTTAAAAAAATCTATTATGAAATCAGCACACCGGAGCACCAGCTCAAGCAAATAACCATTGCGAACGCAATAACAGGGATTCTGCTGGAAATAGTCAAATGCTCACAGAACAGACAGCTGAAGTCAAATTCCTCCTTTGAAAAAATCTTACTTCATATAGATAAAAATATCAACTTTAAAATATGCATTCATGAACTTGCCTACCTGGCAGGTATCTCGGAATCATATTTCAAGGCAAAATTTAAGCAGGAGATTGGAATGCCTCCGGCTGAATATATTTTACGGAGAAAAATTGCAAAAGGCAAAGAACTGCTGGAATCGGGCAAAGGCAATGTAACCGAAGTGGCATTTAGCCTAGGTTTTTCATCCTCTCAGCACTTTTCAACAGTTTTCCTGCGGTTTACCGGCACTAATCCGTCAAAGTGTCGGCGAACTATTAAAAACAAATAACGCTTTAATTGAATTCCATGCAGCGCTGATGGTAATATCGATAGTTCTGCCATGAAACCTCTTCCGGAACACCGTGGTCACAAGTGGGAATATTATATTGCCCCCATTTAAAAAAGAGTTAAATTAAGAGAATAAACGAAAGGGACTTGAGACGAAAAACAAAGAAGCAATAGGCAGTCTATGGAAAGCTGTGTATTGTTTTATACTGATTAGCATTCTAAAAGATAGTAAAGC
>CAZZCN010000136.1:0-5890 GCA_964652975.1 uncultured Oscillospiraceae bacterium
AGAATTATTTTTCACGGATTTTCTCCAGACTAAGTGGGATGTCGCCTTTGAAATACAGAAAAGATCACGCAAGCGACACAAACCCTTAACGAAAGGTTAGCAATATATATAAATGGATACAACCAAGCAATTAGGTGAAGACAGAATTCTCACACTCCTTAAGAGGTTTTCAATTCCGGCAATTGTCGGAATGCTTGTCAACGCCCTTTACAACATTGTCGACAGGATATTTATCGGCAACAGTGTTGGGTCGGACGGGATAGCAGGAATAACCGTGGCTTTCCCTATTATGATAATAATGATGGGATTTGCAATGCTCATAGGATTCGGGTCCACCTCGCTGCTATCTATAAGACTTGGTGAGAAGAAGATTGATGAAGCCGAGAGAATTATCGCTAACGGAATGAGCCTTCTGATAATTACATCTCTTGCTATAAGCGTATTGGGACTGATTTTTCTGCAGCCGGTTCTGGAAGCATTCGGAGCCAGTGAGACTGTTATGCCATATTCAATTCAGTACATGCAGATAATCCTCATGGGCGGTATCTTCCAAGGTATTGGATTTGGAATGAACAACTATATCCGTGCTCTTGGAAGTCCAAAGACTTCAATGCTAACAATGCTTATCGGAGCACTTCTTAATATCATACTGGATCCGATTTTTATCTATTTATTTAACTGGGGCATTAGAGGTGCCGCAATTGCAACTGTATTTTCCCAGTTAGTAAGTTCAGTTTGGGTTTTGTATTATTTTTTTGGCGGTAAAAGCTATCTTAAAATACGTCTTCATAACATGAGGCTTCATCTTGGAACCGTCCTCAAAATAATTTCCCTGGGATTTCCGCCGTTTATTATGCAGATTGCAGCAAGTATAATGAATACAATTATGAACAGGAAGCTACAGATGTACGGAGGCGACATAGCAATATCCGCAATGGGTATAACTTCAAGCGTCAATATGATGATACTAATGCCGATTTTCGGACTTAACCAAGGGGCGCAGCCGATAATCGGATATAACTTTGGTGCAAGAAATTTCCACAGGGTCAAGGAGACTGTAAGACTTGGAATGGTCGGAGCTACCATTATCGTATTGATTGGATTTGCATTAACCAGGATTTTCCCTGCTCAGCTCGTGTCGTTGTTTGGTAGAGATGATGTGGAGCTGATCCGCATTGGCACGAAAGCGATTAGAATATTCCTCTTGGGGCTTCCTTTTGTAGGATTCCAGGTTATGACTTCAGGATATTTTCAGGCTGTCGGCAAACCCAGACAGGCAATGCTGCTGACACTGGCCAGACAGGTTATCATATTGATACCTGCGATACTTATACTACCGGGGTTTTACGGATTGGACGGAATATTCGCAGCAGGACCGTTATCTGACATTGCATCGGCAATTATATGTGGGTGCCTGCTGATCTATGAGATACGCAGCATGAGAAAACTTATGGAGTCCGATACGCTGCCGCCACCGGAAGAGAATATTATTCCGCTTAATGTAAAAGATATATACGTGCAATGAGTGTCATATTTTATAGTGTAAATATGTTCAAATTGTAGACGAAAAATTTCTTTCTAATTCTATAAAAAATGGTATAATATTTTACATTGACATCGAGTGTAATCAAGGTAATTATCGGATACCAGATAGCAGTTAACAATTATCTGTGAATAAATTGCTATTGGCTTTACCGATTGGTTATTGATAAATACCAATTTAATATTACATCGACTGTTTTTTAAATTTACGTTGACGGGAAATTAATACGATGATTGAAGTAACGGACAAGAGAAACTGCAACGGATGCAAAGCATGCAATAATGTGTGTCCTTTAGACTGCATAATTATGCAAGAAGACCATGAAGGGTTCTGGTATCCGCAAGTTGATACAAGCAAATGTGACGGATGCAACCTCTGTGTGAAAGTATGTCCACAGATGAATCCATATAGCAATCCCAGATCAAATATAGAATCTAAAGCGTTTCTAGCCTATAACAAATCTGCCCACATTCGCAAGAAAAGTTCTTGCGGTGGTGCTTACACAACCCTGGCTCATAGTGCCATCAAGAAGAGATACCTAGTGGTAGGAGCAGGATATACACAACATATGGAAGTTATCCATAATGCCATACATCTAGCAGAAGAAGTCCAGGAGCTTCGAGGCGTTAAATTCGCTCAGAGCGATAGCAAAAGAAACTATATCCAGATCAAGAAAGCCATAACCAATGGATCCGGAGTCATGTACTTTGGAACTGCATGCCAGATTGCAGGTCTATATAAATATCTGGATTACGATTATGAGAACCTTATAACCTGCGAGATACTTTGCCAGGGAGTTGGGTCTCCCAGAATATTCAAAGAATTCTGTGAATTCATAGAGAATAAATACAACATCAATATCAAATCATTTTATATAGGCAATAAGCATAAGGGCTGGCAAAATTATTCTTTAGTTATACAACATAATGACAAACTATTCAGCAAGACAACCAAAGTATCCAAGAACGAAGCATATATGGTCAATCCACTTAAGAGGATTATTATACGCCCCTCATGCTATGACTGCGCATTCAGAGGATTTCCGCGAATAGCCGATATCACATTGGCAGCATTTAATAATTTGCAGGAACGTGATATTGCAGGCATCAGCAATGTGGATGGTGTAACTCTTTTACTGGCAAATACAAAGCGTGGACAGGATTGCATCGCTAATCTTCCGGACAAAGACATAACTGTTGTTGGCTATGATATTGATAAAGCAGTTGCTGGTAACCCTATATTTACGGAATCAGTATCCGAACCCACTAACAGACAGGCGTTTTTTGATGATTTTAACACACAGGGATATGAGTATGTAGCCAGAAAGTATTTTGCGAATTCGAAGAAAATGAAATAGATGAATGCTTTATGAAATACACATTCAGACTTTGATAAAATATCCATACTAATGAGATTTAGGTTAAGTGCCTAATCAAAAAACGGACAATATTTATAACAATCAAAAATATGTCTGTAAATAGTACGTAAAAAGTGCGTAAACGTGAAAAAAGTATTCCCAAAATTGTGCATTTGTGATAAAATATATCTATAAGTATGCAATTAATATACAATGAATTGACAAAATAGATTTCAAAGGTGAGAACGCGTTGAAAAGTTACTGTATTTTTTGCAAAAGCGGAGCTGAACAGTCCGTTGCGCAGGTTATCAATAGTCATAGCCGACAATATGTGGCAATAGCGCCAAAGCGGGTATTACAGGAGAAGAGAAATGGTGTCTGGCAGAACAGGGAGCTACCTTTGCTTCCTGGTTATGTTTTTTTGTATACCAAGGACTCGAATGATAAGATTTCTGATATAAGATCCCATAGCAATATAAACGTAAGCGCAGATACTAAAGCGAATAGCAATGTAGCTGAAAGTTCTGATGCTGAAGCGAATGGTAGTTTAACTGATTATACGAATACGAATACGAATACGAATACGAATGCAATTGCAAATACTACTGCATATACTAATGCAAATGCTAATACTAATACCAATGCCAATGCCGATACTGTTTCCAACAACACTCCCCAATCCAATGAGCGAATCCATGTCAGAGCCAATGATATGTACAGGATACTGCAATACGATGCAGGAATCAAGGAACTCAGTGGTGACGACATGCAGTATGCCCTCTGGATATATAACAACAGCGGTTATATAAAGTCGTCCAAGTTGTTTGAATGCGGAGATGGTATTAAAGTCATTGAAGGGCCATTACACAGTTGCATGGGGCGAATAATAAGACTTGACAAGCACAAGCGCAGGGCAATAGTCGAATTCGATTTTGACGGCTGCAAGCGGACTGTATCCCTATCAGCCGACTGCATTTCCATGTATGAGGAGAAGGCTGTATAATAAGCGACTAAGCCTAAGAGCAAGAACTAAACGTTACTTAGACTTGTAGAACCTTAGAAATAACCTACATCATGTAGACCTTAGTAAAACAGACAAGAGTTATATACGACAAAGTCATACTGCATTGAACTGCCGCCATCGAGCGCTTTCATTGCGTAAGACCACAAAGCATCACATGTAAGACCGCACGATACAAAGTATAGTGCGGAATGGCGAAGCAGGCTTAAAAACTACGTTTTTAAGCCGAAAAAACCGCTTGACAGCAATATATGAAAGAATAAATTCTTTCATATATTCTAAAAATCATTTGACAGCATAAAGTGAAAAAATAAAATTTTTCACTCTTCAGAAAAACTGCTTGATAGCATTAGAAGCTATCAGACACCTACGGTGCCACGCATTTTTTCGTACAAAATTACGACCTGCGGGTTCTCATGGTTTTTCTACACATATAACATACTACATATTACATTTTTACACTAATTTACATTTTCACTCTACGAATCAATAAACAGGAGGATTAGTTTAAATGGATAAACTTTATATCGTAATACCTGCCTATAACGAAGAAATGAACATCGAAGCGGTCGCCAGAGAATGGCATGAAGTAATTGTCAAGGTCGGTGGCGAATGGTCGAAGCTGGTTATAATAAATGATGGTAGCAAGGACAATACCTATGACAAATTATGTGAATTAAAAGAATCACTGACTCATCTGGAACCAATAAACAAGCCCAATGGTGGCCATGGAGCCACAGTGCTGTACGGATACAATCATGCATTAGAAAATGGTGCAGATTATATCTTCCAGACAGATTCAGACGGACAGACATTACCATCTGAATTCTATCAATTCTGGGATCAGAGAGAACAATATCCTGCAATAATAGGATATAGAAATCACAGACAGGATGGATTCTCCAGGGTGCTTGTTACAAAAGTTCTGAAGCTGGTACTTTTCCTGGTGTTTGGACTTAAAATAACCGACGCCAATACTCCTTTCAGGCTTATAAAGAAGGCTGTTCTTGCAAAATACATAACTAAAATCCCCAAGGACTTCAACCTCTCAAACGTAATGTTGACAGTGCAGATGGTCAAAGCCAAAGAAGATATCAAATTCATTCCCATAACATTTAGACCAAGACAAGGCGGAGTGAATTCAATTAACTTCAAGAGAATTACGAAAATCGGCAGACAGGCTGTTAAGGACTTTAGACAAATTAAGAAGAGCATGTAGTATAAAGCAACAAAAACAATCATTCAAAATTTTACATGACTAGTCACATTTATTGCACTCTATAGACTAAAACTTACTTGGAGGTCATGGTAATGAAATACGATTATCTAGTTGTTGGAGCCGGACTTTTCGGTTCAACATTCGCATATGAAGCCAAGAAACGAGGCAAAACCTGTTTGGTTATTGACCGTAGAAGTCATGTTGGCGGCAATGTTTATTGTGAAAATGTAGAAGGCATCAATGTACATGCATATGGAGCACATATTTTCCATACCAGCAACAAGATGGTGTGGGATTATGTCAATCAATTTGCCGAGTTCAACAGATATACCAATTCTCCGATAGCCAATTTCCATGGCGAGATATACAACCTGCCATTCAATATGAACACGTTTAACAAGCTTTGGGGCGTAATCACACCTGAGGAGGCCAGACTTAAGATTGAAGAACAGCGATTGAATTCAGGCATTAAGGATCCAAAAAATCTTGAGGAACAGGCTATATCACTGGTTGGTACTGATATATATGAGAAGCTGATTAAAAGTTATACCGAGAAACAGTGGGGAAGAAGCTGCACTGAACTGCCGGCTTTTATAATAAAGAGACTTCCTGTACGTTTTACTTACGATAACAATTACTTCAATGACAAGTACCAAGGTATACCTGAGGGTGGTTACAACGTTATAGTCGAGAAGATGCTTGAAGGAATTGACCTTGAACTAAACACTGACTTTTTTGCCCAGAGAGACA
>CAZZCN010000137.1:0-5873 GCA_964652975.1 uncultured Oscillospiraceae bacterium
GAACCTACGAGTGCGGGAGTCAAAGTCCCGTGCCTTACCGCTTGGCGACATCCCATCATTTGAAAAGGCTATCAAATCCATTGGGGTTGTATGGGGTGGAATATGAGATTCGAACCCACGATCTCCAGTGCCACAAACTGGCGCTTTAACCGACTAAGCTAATCCCACCATGATTCGCCTTGCAATAACTTTCGCAAGTACATAGGGATTATACTTATGCGTTTGGGTTTTGTCAATAGCATTTTCAATATTTCGAAAATTTCAAGAATTTATCTTTTCAGACAGGTGGTAATTTTAAGCAATCGTTATCGGTATGTCCAAAATTTTATTGGTTAATATGTATACTTTAAAAGTATTGATGATAACTGCAATAAATGTTATTATTTTACCGTTTAGTTATTTCCATGTAAATCTTAACGATTTCTTGTAAATTTCACAAAGTTAGTAATATTAATAAATTAGCAGGAGGCAAAAGATGAGTAAATTAGTAGGAAACGCAATATTCGGACAGTCCGGTGGACCGACCTCGGTTATTAATTCAAGTGCTGCCGGAGTTTTTACCGAAGCATTGAAGCAGACCGGTGTTATCGAGAAGGTTTATGGAGCGGCACATGGTATCAAAGGCATATTAAACGAAGTTTTTTACGACATGAGTCAGGAAGATCCTTATGAGATTGAATTATTAAAGACCACCCCTTCTTCCGCTCTTGGTTCATGCAGATATAAATTAAAGGATGCATCAGTCGATGATACCGATTACAAGAGAATTGTCGAAGTATTCAAAAAGTATAATATCCGTTACTTTTTCTATAACGGTGGCAATGATTCTATGGACACCTGCAATAAAATATCCAAATACATGCAGAGTGCGGACTGGGAATGCAGAGTAATGGGTGTTCCTAAGACAATTGACAATGACTTGTTCGGCACAGACCACTGCCCTGGATTTTCCTCAGCAGCAAAATACATTGCCACATCAACAATGGAAATTTACCGTGATGCCACTGTTTATGATACAGGTATGATTACTGTTATCGAAATCATGGGAAGAAATGCAGGCTGGCTCACGGCTGCTTCTGCTGTTGCAGCTTTCAAGGGTCAAGGTCCCGACCTCATATACCTTCCTGAAATTGATTTTGACATTGATAAGATGCTTGAAGACGCCAAGGCGATTTATGCCAAGAACAAGAAGTGTATTATCGCCGTATCTGAAGGCGTAAAATCTGCCGACGGTAGATACGTTCCGGAACTTGTAGGGTCAGTCGAGAGAGATGCTTTCGGACATGCACAACTAGGTGGAACAGCAACGATTCTTGCAGGTTACCTTAAGGAAAAAATCGGCGGGAAAGTACGTGGAATTGAATTTTCATTATTGCAACGCTGTGCATCACATCTGGCATCGAAAAGCGACGTTGAGGAATCCTTCCTTGCGGGACAGACAGCTGTAAGGTCAGCTGTCGAAGGGATGACTGACTATATGGTTGGGTTCGAAAGAGCAGATTCAGCTGAATACAAATGCAACATCAAGCTTATCCCATTAGACGAAGTTGCCAACACAGAGAGAGTTATCCCCCGCGAATGGATAAACGAAGCCGGAAACGGTCTTCTGCAGCCATATTTGGACTATGTAATGCCTCTTATCGTAGGTGAATCCTGCCCACCAATGGTTGACGGAGTTCCGCGTTTTGCCAACTTAAAGAAAGTACTTGCTACGAAGTAGTTTATATACTCAAATATTTATTTAAGCCAATGAATTTAATTAACAATCAAGTAAGTAAGTTGTAAATGCATATACATTCATCAGCAAATAGTAGCATACAAAAAGGTCTGACTCCAAATTCGGGATCAGGCCTTTTATGTATTTAAATATTAACTGGATTAAACGGATAGATTGTTTTTGAACTCTCTTAACCTCTTATTGCAAGAAGTCTCCCTCCTCTAACCCACCTTATTGATTATCTTCTGGACTTTGAAATACTAAAAATGTCTATTCGCTATGGTACATAGACCTGCTGCTTTGAAATATAAATCTAATACGCCAGTGGTATGGTTAGTTGTAAAAATCTATCTGATTAGTAATACTTTCTTGTTTTTTTCTTAGGCTTTTTGCTGTCGGATACGTCGCCAGACTTCATTTCATCAAATTTGTTTTCATTTTTTCTGACGTGTTTTTTGCTTGATCCTGTTCTTCCCTGTTTCACTATAGGGTTTCTGCTTTCAAATTTGAATGCTGTATCTTCGTCGGCTTTTAAGTTGTCAGATTTACTATCAGGTTTTGTCTTGGTGGCAGATACAGGATCTTTTCGTTTAGGCATTCTGCGTTTTAATACTTCCTCCCCTGCTACCGAAAATCCAAAAAAACCTATGATTTCTTTTAGTGAACAATAGTCTCCGTGAGAATATACTACGAGCTTTGCCTTGTATAGATCGATTTTGCCTTCTGAATTCAATAGTGTATCTGCAACTGTTACGGCGACTATTTCTGCAAGAAACATGTCATGTGACCCCAATTCAATAATCTGAGTCACCTTGCAAGAAATTGAAACAGGGCTGTTTTTGATTGCTGAAGATATTTCCAGACCATTTGCCTTTTCCTTTGTGAATTTGCAGACCTCGAATTTATCTACATTGCTACCTGATTTAACACCACAATAATCGCATGATTGCAAAAGCTCCTCGTTAACCAGATTAACAACGAACTCCATCGATTCAGATATTTGTCTGTGTGAATGACGTGACTTTCTAATAGACACGGAAAGCATTGGCGGAGTTGAATTTATTGTGCCGGTCCATGCTATTGTTATTACATTGTCATTATCAAAACCCTGTGTTGTTCCGCGACATGATAGCATGACGACCGGTACAGGGTTCAAAAAGGTCGACGGAGCATCCAATACAATCTTATTATAGGTCTTTTTTTCTTCCATTTGTTTTTTCTCCTTGAATTTACATTTTGAATTTATCTATTAACTACAATTATTATTATTATTATTATTATAGGTTTTTTGTTTATTGCTATACGAATATTTTAATAGATGTTTTTGTTTATTGCCAAAATTAATTATTTATATCAATTATAATTTGTATTTTTGACTTGTATGACTATTGATAATGAATCACTTGTAGTATAACATCTCCTTGGTAAGAAGCGAGTCCTTCAACTCTATTCCTCCCGCAAACCCAACCAGTTTACCGTCCTTGCCGATTACGCGATGACATGGAATTAGAATCATTATAGGATTTTTCGACAAGGCTACTCCGACTGCCCTGGAAAAATTTTTTGCGTTTTTTTCTATCTCGTCTTTCGTTTTTGTGTCATTTTCAAACAGCTTTGCTGCCAAAGCCTCATACGATAATGTCTGACCGTAGGGTATTGTCTCATTTATTTTCCATACCTTTTTTTGGAAATCAGTCGCTTCATAGAATTCAGAATTAAAATCAAATACTTTTCTGATACCGCTGTCATATTCAACCAATTGCTTTAAAATGTATTTGAGATTATCATATGCCAGGTCGTTGTATGAAATATTTGTGCCGGGTTCATTTATTGACAAAATCGAATTCTTGTCGTCTGAAACGGAAACTTCAAATACAGCATGCTCTGTCGCCCGGACTTTAAGAGTTGTTTTTAACATTTTAATGTAACCCGTTGAAAGTTTCTTGAACTCGTCAGAAAGAATTGAATAGACAAAGCAATCAAAATAGTTCGAATCCTTAAAAAATCTGTCTTTAATATAACCTTCTTTAATAAAACCCGTCTTCTGTACACTGTGAATTAAATCTATTTGGTATGTACATGGATAAATGCTGATTTTGTGGGAGTTTCTTATTTGAAAGCTTTCATATAGCACAAAGGATAGTATTTGTTTGAAGACGTTATCCTTGTCTGAATAGTCATTAGTTTTACCATTACCATTACCATTAACATCAACATTACCATCAACATGATCATAGCAATTATCTTTATCTTTATCTTTATCATCACTGTTGTTTTTATTGTTGTTGTTGGTATCATAACGGTTTGAAGTTAATATATTAATTTTGTTATCAGCTGTATCTTTGATATTATTGATCGCATTTGCGTTTACTTTATGAATATAAATATCATAGCTGTCTTTTGAAAATTCCTGTGACTTAAATGCAGTTAAAAATACGTTGCTATCATCGTACAGCAAAAACAAATCTTTAAGTGCAATATCACGGGACAGTCTGTCGATCTCAGATTTTGTCTCATGGATAAGAATATTTCCAATTCCTTTTGGAAGATTTTTTCTAACATTAATGCCTTTTGCATTTTTGACTGTGAGATTTGACATTTCTATTCCTCCAACAGTTTATTTGCTGTAACATTCAATGACTTGCCTATGTTGTTTGCAGATTTGTTCTTGTATATAAGAGGATTGATTACATCATTATACAAATTGTCGTAAATGGCTGATATTTTTGCTTTCTCTTCTTCATTTACATTATATGACATTTCCATCATATCCCTGTATAGATATAATTCGCTGCCTCTATATTGTTTTGTAACGAGATTATCCCAGATTGCCTTATCATTTAAAGGTGGTATGTATCCATCAGGGTCCTTATACCGGGAACGAAAAAGCAAGGCATTTTTGTCCAGGGAAATGAAAGCTGCAAATCTTACAGCATCCTCCAATAGAATACTATTGGAATTTACAGCGATATTTACTACGGATAAAGGTATGGTTAATTTGTCAACGTATGGCACAGGATATCTTACAACTTTGTTGACCGGATCAGAGGCCCAATTCTCAATAGCAGACGACTCATCAAGCCAAAATGCAACTTTGCCGATCTTTACAGGGTCATTGTTTCCATATAGCTTTGTAATCTGATCTTTGCCAAGCGTTTCCATGGTCTTAGATTCTGCAGCTATTTTCTTAAGAAGTGATATCGACGAGTAAAAAGAACCGTTATCAAAATTGAATTTACGGTCTGAATATTCGTAACCTCTTGGATATGGCTTTATTCCTGATGGGAGGAAAGCAGATAATAATTTCAAGTCCATCCAGGCATATGTACCGTTTTTGGGGTTGTTGATACCTTTTGACAATGCAACTATATCGTTAAATGCCAGTGATTCTTTCAATAAATATGGATTTTGTACTTTTGACTCACTCCAGATCCGCTGATTCATGAACAGCATTTTTACTGAGGCATAATACGGAAGCGAGCTTATGTTGGTGTCATCTAATGAATTATTAAACATAGTCGGATATACTGTGTTTACGTTTAGATAAAAATCCAGAAATGATGTATTCAAATTGGCAGCTGCTATTTTATTTGCTGATAGATAATTCATGTTCTTTACAAGATAAATATCAGGCAGAGTTTTTGACTGACTCATTACTGAAATTTCTTCATTCGTTAGACCTTCAGAATCGACAGGTTGTAGTGTCATGGTAAGGCCGACATTATATGTCTCCAATGAATCAAGCTTAATATTAAGACCGTTTGTGTCGGACTTTGTATCGTTGAAAATACCGGAAATTTTACCAACATACATTAGTGAAAGGTAACGAAGACATTCAGATGATATCGGTAATGCAACTTTGATGTTGCCCGAAGATACCTTTAATTCAACCTCTTCCTTACTGGTTGTGCTTGTCCTTGACGTTGTCTTATTGTATGAAACAGCAGGAAAATTAATCGATTTGTTGGATGAACAAGATGACAAACCGCAAATAAAGGCAAAGAAACTTAAAACTATCATGACAAAATTGATGATTAATCTTTGTTTATTTTGTTTCATACATTTCTCCAAAGTCATATGCAGTAAACTTTTATCGGAAGTTGGAGCCGATGGTGGGAATCGAACCCACGGCCTATTCATTACGAGTGAATTGCTC
>CAZZCN010000138.1:0-5839 GCA_964652975.1 uncultured Oscillospiraceae bacterium
TCTGACGGTGACGGATTCAGTGAATATAAAGGTGTCATGATCAACCGTTGGAGATCCGACCTTTACGCAAATACCGGTAATTATACTTATATCAAGGACCTTTCCAGCGGCAGGTACTGGAGCAACACCTATAATCCGACACGAATCGAACCGGATGAGTATCAGGCTATTTTCTCAAGGCATCAGGCTGAATTCAAGCGGAGAGACAAGGATATAAGCACTGATACCAGAGTCAGCATATCACCGGTGCATAATGTAGAGATTAGAAAAATAACCCTGATAAATCACAGCAGGGAGGAGAAGGATATAGAAATAACAAGTTATATAGAAGTAGTCGCTGACAGATTCATGGCAGAACTTAGTCATCCCGCATTTAACAAGCTGTTTATCGAAAACGACTATCATCCCGAATACAAAATGCTTACGGCAAGGCGCCGCAGCAGCACTAAATCCGGCAATCCATTTATAATTCATTCAATTATATGCAATGGCAATATATCTGGAAACGTCGAATTTGAAAATGACAGGAAGAAGTTTATCGGTAGAAACAACACGCTGCAAAATCCTGATGCGATTACAGGGAATAATTCACTATCCGGCAGTACAAATTTTTCTGGCGACCCAATCTTGAGTTTGAGAATTAAAATAACTTTAAAGGGAAATGAAACAAAGAGCATTGCATTTCTTACAGGTCTTTCCCAGGACCGGGATGAAGTAACGCGGGTCATAAATGAAATATCCGATATGGGTCGCATTGAGGATTTATTCGAAAAATTCAGACTGCAGTGTGAACTTGAACTTAAATATATCAATATGACATCTAATCAGTTAAATGCTTTCCAGGACCTGATAAGCCCTATATTCTATCCTTCCAAATATTTCAGGGGGCCTGCACAGAACATCAGGCGCAACTGGAAAAACCAGAGTTTCCTCTGGAGATTTGGTGTTTCCGGGGATTGGCCTATCATGCTCCTTAAGATAAAAACAATCGAGGAGGCAGGCATTTTGTCTGATGTGCTCAAGGCGTATGAATTTTTAAGAATCAACCAGCTCAAGATAGATCTGATTATACTTGTGGAAGCAAAACACGGATATCTGCAGGATTTGACAGACTTGATAAACGATATGACCAGGTCGCTCAAAATTTATGAAGAGCGCAGGGACAGACCAAGCCTTTTCGTTATTCATTCCTATCAGATGGTGCCTGCAGAAATAGATTTGCTTTATACTGTGGCACGTGTGGTTTTTACCGAAAACACAGGAATATATTTCAGAAACATCAAAGAGGAGCTTAATTTGGACCAGATGTGAAAATAGATTTTTCACACTGTGATTTTCGGGTCTTTACAGCTTAACATTTTATTGGATTCAGGCCAGATTGATATGTTAAAACATATGTGTGGAAGAATGAATTTTAACAGAAGATGAGGAGAAGGATAGAAATGAATAGCCAGAAACCATCAAACAGAAGGAATGGTCAAAAAAAATACAGACCATTTTATATAGAGGATGATAATCCTGATTTTAATGACATGCATTATCTGTTAAATGATTCCGGTAACAGGGAATTTGAAGCAGATGCAGCCATGACAGGCAGCAATGGAGAATATTTCAACGGATTCGGAAGATTTACGCAAGACGGAAAGGAATATGAAATAATCCTGACCGGTGAAACAAGGCCACCTGCACCATGGATAAACGTCATATCAAGCAAGAAATTCGGATTCACCATATCCGAATCCGGAGCTGGCGTTACATGGTCGATAAACAGCAGGGAAAACAAAATTACACCATGGTCCAATGACCCTGTAAGCGACAGCGCATCTGAAGCGATTTATATACGTGATGAATCAACAGAAAAGATAATCACACCTGCTTCGCTTGGAAGAAGAGACAATGGGGACTATATAGTCCGTCACGGTTTCGGATACACAAAATTTTTTCACAGAGAGGACGAAATTCAACAGAAACTTATAGTCACAACTCCTGAAGATGATGCAGTGAAATTGTGGCATCTCACTCTCAAAAACGCATCTGACTATGAGAAGCACCTCAGCTTGTACTACTATGTCGAATGGGTTTTCGGATTTAACAGAGAACTTACCAACCCATATATCATAACAGCATATGAAAGCGAAGATGAATTTTTATTTGCAAAAAGCATATACAACTATTATTTTCGCAATCACTATGGATTTATTTTTTCAAGTGAAAATATAGAAGAGTACACAGGTGACAGAAGGGAGTTTCTTGGGAGGAAAGGCTCGGTTCAGAACCCTGCCGGAATATTCAAGCCACTTTCAAACAATACCGGTGAAGCATATGATACATGCGGAGTGATTAAAATTTCCATATCTTTGAAACCAGGGGAGAGCAGGGAAATGGTTTTTGGACTGGGACAGAGTGCTGATTTTGAAGAAATAAGCAAGATTGTCCGTAAATATAAAGATGTTTCAAAAATTCACCATGAGATGGAGCGGACAAGAAAATACTGGAACGATATACTTGGCAAAATACAAGTTAGGACCAGTGACAGGGCAATGGACATCCTGGTCAACGGTTGGCTTTTATACCAGACAATATCCTGTAGAATAAATGCAAGAGCGGCATTTTATCAATGTGGAGGGGCGTACGGATTCCGCGATCAACTTCAAGATGTGCTGGCTGTTTTGGACGCAGACTCCAAAATGGTAAAACAGCAGATATTGATTTCATGCAGCAGACAGTTTGAAGAGGGGGATGTGCAGCACTGGTGGCATCCTCCAACGGGTTCAGGGGTAAGGACCAGAATTACTGATGACCTTCTCTGGCTGCCATATGTCACTTATGCATATATTATCGGAACAGGAGATTATTCAGTGCTGAAGGAGAAGGTTGCCTATCTTCAAGGACAGCAGCTTCGCGACAACCAGCATGAAATAATGTTCACGCCCGTTCCTTCTATATTGAAAGAATCTGTATATGAGCATTGTAAAAAGACAATCCTAAATATTGAGTACGGCAAGCATGGATTGCCTAAAATCGGCGGAGGCGACTGGAACGATGGCATGAATACCGTCGGCATTGAAGGAAAGGGCGAAAGTGTCTGGCTTGGATGGTTTGTGTATGAAGTTTTGAACAGATTCGTTACTATTGCTCATTTTATGGAGGACAAGGATTTTGCGGGGGAAATGGAAAAGGCAAGAGAGTCACTACGGGAGAGCATTGAGAGACATGCATGGGATGGAGAGTGGTATTTGCGTGCTTTTTATGATTCCTATGAAAAGATGGGTTCACGGGAAAGTGACGAATGCAAAATAGATTCAATCAGCCAGTCCTGGGCGGTTATATCCGGTGGTGCGGAAAAGAAGCGGGCTCTACGGGCGATCAAGTCAGCACAGAAATACCTGGTAAAAGAAAAGGATGGAATATCATTGTTGCTTACACCTGCATTTGACAAGACACATCAAAATCCCGGATACATCAAAAACTACTACCCAGGGATACGTGAAAACGGTGGACAATATACTCATGCCGCCATTTGGCTTGCCATGGCTGCTGCTGTGGCAGGAGAAAACGAAGTTTCAAAAAAACTTTTTGCCATGCTTAATCCGATACACAAAACTTCGACTGCAGAAGGCGCTCAAAAGTACGAAAAAGAACCTTACGTAATGGTTGCAGATATTTATTATACACCGGCTCTAACAGGTCGAGGGGGCTGGAGCTGGTACACAGGATCAGCAGGATGGATGTATCAGGGGATTGTAAATACATTCCTCGGAATTAAAAAGGAGCACGCCTATCTTGTAATCAAACCATTGACACCTGTGTCGTTTGGGAACTACACAGTCTGGTATAAACACGAATCAAGCACTTATGAGATAAGGGTGCAGCTTTCCGGGGCCGACAATGCAAAGATAGACAGGCTTACAGTGGACGGAAATGTTGTGCACGACAATCGGGTGGAGCTAGTTGACGACGGCAAAACCCACTTGGTCGTCTGCTTGCGTTAAAATTCCGAAATACGGCGTTGATGACAGTTTCAAATATCAGTCATATATCACCTATATACAAAGCGATAAAACTAGTTTTATCGCTCTTGGATAATCATATAAATCTGATTATCTCTGAAAAACGACATTGACATTATCTTAGAAAATTTGCCTAAGCAAATTTTCCATAGAGCGTTAAAGTTTACTTTAACGCTTTTTTCCAGCAAGCAAGTACATTTAAGTGTTAGAATTCTGAAATATGGCGTGCAGAGAGTTAAAGCCTGCTTTAACGCTTTTTGCTTGCATTAAAATCAAAAAAAATGTTATAATTAGAAAAACTTTACGGGGGTTTTTATGAGTTATGACATCATTATAGTCGGCGGTGGAATAGCGGGTTTGACTTCGGCCGCTTTTTTATGCAAAAACGGTTATAAGGTCCTACTTTGCGAAAAGGAAGGCAAACTAGGCGGACTCGTTAACTCCTTTGAATACAAGGGGTTTATATTTGACGGAGGAATCCGCGCACTTGAAAACTCCGGGATAGTAACCCCGATGTTAAAGCAACTGGAGATAGAGATAGATTTCCTTGATAACAAAATTTCTGTAGGAATTGAAGACGAAGTTTTGCGCCTTAAATCCAAGGAAAGCCTCATGGATTATCAGCAAATGTTGAACCATCAATTTCCTGGCAATAAAGGTGACATAAGCCGAATAATCGAAGAGATAAAGAAAATCATGAACTATATGGATGTGCTTTATGGGATCGACAACCCTCTTTTCCTGGATTTCAAAAAAGACAGGGAATATTTCATAAAGAAGATCACACCATGGCTTTTCAAATACATTACAACCGTTAATAAGATTTTAAAACTCAATACACCGATATACGAGTACATGCGTAAATTCACAGACAATACTGTACTTATAGACTTCATATCCCAGCATTTTTTCAACAAAACGCCGGCATCTTTTGCCCTCAGTTATTTCAGCCTGTATCTTGACTATAGGTACCCAAAGGGAGGGACAGGAACCCTTACAGAGAAGATGTCAGAATACATTTCTAATAATGGTTGCGAGATTCTGCTCAATACCGAAATCAAAGCTGTAAATCCACAGCAACGGACGGTAACCGATGCAGACGGCAACGTCTTTTCATATAATAAGCTTATTTGGACAGGAGACAGCAGGCGATTGTATGATGTTGTCGATGTTGATTCTATTGCAGATAGCAAAATTAGAGGAAAGGTTGCCGCCCAAAAGCAATATGTATCTGACAAAGTCGGAGGAGATTCGGTTTTGACGCTTTATGCGACTGTAGAAGAGGATAAGAGCTATTTTGACAAAATCGCAAGTGCTCACTTTTTCTACACTCCTTACAAGAAGGGCTTGTCCAACATCAAAATTGAAAGCATCTCTGATGGAACAGGTGTTTATCCTAAGCTCAAATATATTGAAGACAAAGAGGCCGTTTTCCAATGGGTAAGGCAGTTTTTGGAACTCACTTCCTTCGAAATATCCATTCCCGTTCTCAGGGATCCTGACATGGCGCCGGAAGGTAAGACAGGCCTTATTATCAGCACACTGTTTGAACATTCGATTGTTAAGCATATCGCAGACATGGGCTGGTATGATGAATTCAAGGAGATTTGCAGGCAAACAATATTAGCTGTATTGAGTGACACAATTTATCCCGTGCTTAAAGACAGACTGATAGACAGTTTCGTGTCCACACCTTTGACAATCGAAAAGCTGACAGGCAACTCCAATGGCGCGATAACAGGATGGGCATTCACCAACAGCAGCATGCCCGCACTTTCAAATCTGCCCAAAGTGGCACAATCGGCTAATACACCAATACCAAATGTTCT
>CAZZCN010000139.1:0-5760 GCA_964652975.1 uncultured Oscillospiraceae bacterium
AGGTGTGCGGCAAAGTTTCTTATATAGGCTATATCCGCCAATGTCACTATCTGCGGCGGCATTTCACCATATCTGTCCGAAAGTTCGTCAAGTGCGTCAATATAAGCTGTCTCGCTGTTTATCCCGGATACACGCCTGTACATATCCATTCTCTGGCCTTCATCTGGAACATAAGATTTAGGTATGTATGCATCGATTTCGAGTTCGACACTTGCATCAAACCTTTCGGCAGGCCTCTCACCGGTCTGGGAATTAATCTCTTCTTCAAGCATTTTACAGTACAGGTCATATCCGATGGCGTCCATATTGCCATGCTGTTCACCGCCAAGGAGGTTGCCTGCGCCTCTTACTTCCAGATCCCGAAGCGCGATTTTGAATCCACTGCCAAGCTCGGTATAGTCACGGATTGCCGCAAGACGTTTCTGGGAAACTTCGGTGAGCACTTTGTCCTGTCTGTATGTTATGTACGAAAACGCTTGACGCTGCGACCTTCCAACCCTTCCCCTAAGCTGGTATAATTGCGCAAGTCCTAATCTGTCCGCATCCTCGACTATGATGGTATTGACATTCGGCATGTCTATTCCTGACTCGATTATTGTGGTGCAGACGAGTATGTCGGCATTGCCGTGCAAAAAGAAACTGATTGCATCCTCGAGCTCCTTTTCGTGCATTTTACCGTGTGCATGTATAATTTTCGCCCCGGGCAGCATTTTCTCTATCGCCTTTACTTTTTCTATTATTCTTGAGGTATTATTGAAAAGATAAAAAACCTGTCCCTGTCTTGAAATCTCGCGAAGCATTGCTTCTGCTACAATGCCTTCGTCATATTCCATTACGTAAGTCTGCACCGCTCTCCTGTCTACCGGCGGCTCTTCCAGCACGCTGATGTCACGTATTCCCGCCATTGACATATGAAGCGTCCTGGGGATGGGCGTTGCGGTCAATGTAAGCACATCAACCGATGGGAAACGCTCCTTAAGGCGTTCCTTGTGGTCCACACCGAATCTTTGTTCCTCGTCTATAACAAGCAGCCCCAAATCCTTGAAGTTAACATCCTTTGACAGCAGCCTGTGTGTTCCAATGACAATCTCGAGAGAACCTTTGGCAATTTCTCTCTTCGTTTCTTTTATCATGGCATCTGAGGCAAATCTACTTAAAAGTCCTACTCTGACAGGGAAATCCTTGAGCCTTTCCTGCAGATTCTCGAAATGCTGCTGAGCCAGAACGGTGGTGGGTGCCAGAATTGCTGCCTGCCTGCCATCCATTACACATTTGAAAACAGCTCTGAATGCGACCTCGGTCTTGCCGAACCCCACGTCTCCACAAAGCAGCCTGTCCATTACCTTGTCAGACTCCATGTCCGCCTTTATCTCCTCTATGCTTCTAAGCTGGTCGTTAGTCTCATCGTATTCAAATTCATCTTCGAATTCTCTTTGCCATACGGTATCCGGAGAAAATTTGAATCCCTTGATAGCCATCCGCTCTGCATAAAGCTTAACAAGATTGGTCGCCAGTATTTTGATTGAGGCTTTGGCTTTTTCTTTTAGTCTCGACCATTCCTGACCTCCCAGTTTTGATAAATGCGGCTCCTTCCCTTGTGATCCTACATACTTCTGTATCTGGTCGAGAGCTTCCATCGGTATGTATAGGGTGTCGGCTTTTGCATATTCAATCTTGAGATAGTCTCTTTTTGATCCGTTGGAGTCAATATTGACAAGACCCATATATTTGCCAACGCCGTGAATTTCGTGAACAACGAGGTCTCCTGGCCGGAGGTCACTGAACAGGTCAATCGAAATACCCTTTTTGTTCTTTTTCTTAAGACGTCTTGCGGCAGAAAATATCTGTTCGCTGCCTATGAAAAGTACGTTGGCCGCTGTGTACTCGAAGCCGTTCTCGACTGTAACCGGCGCATACTCAGGCGATATTCCTTCTGTAGCAAGGAATTCTGAAAGACGACGGCGTTTCTCTACATCGCTGATCATTATCACCGTCTTCTCACCGTTATTGTTACGTTCCCGGATCTGAGCCGCCAGGTCTTTCTCCTTGCCTCTGTATGACATGGTTTCTTTAGAAGCGATATTGAATTCAACGGCATCCCTCGGCATGCCCTTGGTGGATGGAATGACTGCAAAATAACACACCTGCCACATTTTTTCTATCTTAGTGAGGATGTCTATTCCTTTAAAAAGAACGTCCTCGGAGCAGGGAAGGATTTTCTCGCGCAGTATGAGCGACTTGAATCTTTCGTAAAAGTCTGCAAGGTAGGAATCCATTCTGTTGCTTATAAAATTCAATTCATCAACTGCGAGCAGGACTGTCTTTAAGTCGATATAATCGAATATCGACTCGGCATCAGGATAGATTATGGAAATGTATCTGTCTGCGACCGAAAAATATGATCCTTGCTCGATTTTCTCAAGGTCATGAATTTTAACGGCTCTTGCACCACCTGACTCCTGTGCGTCTACTTTTGCGATTATATCTTCAAGACAGTTATCCTGAATTATTACCTCACGTGCAGGGTATATTGCTATCTCCCTGAGCATTTCAACCGAACGCTGGGTGTTGATGTCAAAACGCTTTATTGCGTCAATGGAATCGTCGAAAAAACTTATTCGTATGCCGGTCTTGCCTGAGCTTGACGACAAAATCTCCTCCGGCAGAATTATGTCGATAAGGTCACCTCTAATAGAAAACTGTCCGGGACTGTCGGTCATCTGTACACGCTCATATCCCGTTGCAACCAGCTTTGCCGAAACATCCTCGATTTTGAATTCACCGTCAAGATTCAGCGTGAAACAAAGCGACATGAAATCTTTAACCGGCATGAGCTTGGACATGGACGCAGCAGCAGTAACCAGGCACACATCATAGTTTCCACTCAACAACCGAAATGTCACCGCAAGTCTTTCGAGTTCGGACTCTCTGCTTGAAGCATAGGTATCCAGAAGATTAAGCTCCCTTTGCCTGAAAACCACAACCCTCTTGTCACCATAGCCTGCGATCTCTGCAGCAAGGCTTCGAGCCTTCAATTCGTCGGATACGAGTACCCACGGTTTTCTTGAAAGATCGTTGCCAAGGGCGGTAAGTATAAAAGTCTTAAGTGGATCCGGAGGCCCGACTATATACGGTATAAATCGCTTGCCACTCTGAAGTGACTTTTTGATTTGCGCGTATTTGTCGTCTCTCGATGAAAGTGATATGAAATCTTCATAGGTTAATAACGGCATTTGTTCTACTCTTTCGATTTGTCGTTTGTTTGCTCTTTTATATTTTTCTTAAGGCTTATCGATTTCATAATGCCCTTGCCAAGCAGATCTTCAATTACCTGGACAGAAGTCTTGATCGCCTCAAACACGGTTTCCTTCTGAATGTCGGGTATCTCGGATAAAACATAGTCAACTATCTGCCAGTTATCCGGCATAGGCCCTATGCCGATGCGGATACGCGGGAACGCGGACGTGTTAAGATGTGTTATCACCGAACGCATTCCGTTGTGGGTTCCTGCACTTCCTTGAGGCCGGATTCTTATATTGCCTATATCTATGTCGATGTCATCATAAATCAGCAGAGTGCGTTCCTCAGGTATCTTGAAAAAAGAAACCGCCTCTCTTACACTCTCCCCGCTGTTGTTCATAAAAGTCGCAGGCTTGAGAAGAATGACCTTCTGGCCGTTTATCTCGCCTTGTCCGTAGATACCTTTGAACTTAATCTTGGTGATTTTGATATTATATTTCTGGGAAAGGTACTCCAGCACCATAAAGCCCATGTTGTGCCAGGTTCTTTCGTACTTGCCGCCCGGATTCCCAAGCCCTGCTATGAGCCAGATGTTATCATTTTGCAATATTCTTATCTCCTTGGTTTTGGTTTTAACGGAATTTTAACGCGTCGCCAACGAAGCATAACGGAATTTTAACGCCTTCTTCCGTACTTGTTTTATAAGGATGCAGGAAAAATTTCGTTAGGCAAGGCGGAGGCGGGTTCAAAAGAAGGAGCATATTGGGTATATGTGACTGATTTTGAACCCGTCGCCAACGCAGCATAACGGAATTTTAACGCATCCTAACCCGATTTTTCTTAAGGACCCAATCATCCTTGACCAACTGCCTACTTCTGGCAATGGCCATCGCATAAGGTGGAACATCATCGGTTATTGTAGACCCCGCCGCTATATAGGTATTTTCGGAAATCTGGACCGGGGCTACAAGGTTGCTGTTGCTTCCGATAAACGAGTTCTCGCCGATTTTCGTTCTGCTTTGAACTGTCCCGTCAAAATTCGCAGTTATGCATCCGCTCCCATAGCTTACATTTTCGCCCACGTCCGAATCTACAATCAGTGCATTGTTAAGGGCTTTCGAATATGCACCTATGCATGAATTCTTAACCTCGACGCTATTGCCTATTCTCGCATGTGCGCCTATTCTGGATCCCGCTCTGACATAAGAATACGGACCTACGTACGAGCCGGTCTCGAGCTTGCTGCCTGTTATTATGGAATTATATACGACCACGTCGTCGCCGATAGTGGAGTCGGTGATCCTTGTATCCGGTCCGATTCTGGAATCTTCGCCGATTGTCGTGTTACCTTCAAGAATTGTGTTGGGTAGAATCTCAGTGTCCCTTTCGATTCTTACGGAAGCCTCAATCCATGTGGAGTCCGGATCTACTATAGTCACACCGTTCTTCATATGGTTTCTGCAGATTCGTTTGTTGAGAAGCTTGGTAACCTGCATCAGCTGATACTTGTCATGTACGCCCATAGCTTCTTCAAATGGAACCTTATATGCTCCAACCCTTCTACCGTCAGAAATTAGAATTTCGATGGCATCTGTGAGGCAATATTCCTTGTTGGCATTATTACATCCTATTCTTCCCAGAACAGACACAAGAAGAGCGGTATTAAAACAATACATGCTTGAGTTGCCCTCGAACATAACCCCTCTTCGCCCTGAAAACCCGTTATTATATCCATTACCGGTTCCGTTGTTAGCTCCGTTAACAATCCCGGTACCACCACCGTTACTGCTACTTCCATTGCCCGGCAGGTCGGCACATCCATTGAAATTGCTGGTGATTATATTAGTAACGTCACCATCTGCGTTCCTTACAATTCTTCCGTATCCGGTAGCTTCCGTTGTGTCTGCGGTTATCACCACAGCCGCGTATTCGCCTTCATTGTAATATTTGATCACATTCTTCAGTGTCGCTGCGGTTATCAACGGGGTATCACCTCGAATTACAAGCGTGACCCCGGTCCTGCCTTCAAGAAACGGTGACGCCTGCATAACTGCATGTCCGGTTCCCAATTGCTTCTCTTGTAAAACAAATGGGACCTCCTCGCCGAGAACCTGCCTGACCTGCTCTTGTAAATGACCCACTATGTAAACCTGCTCAAAGGCCTGTGCCTCCTGCAGCGCTTCCTTAACCCATACTATAACCGGCTTGCCGGCAGTCTTATGCACAAATTTGCATTTTTTGGAGTTCATCCGCTTGCCTTCGCCCGCCGCCATTACTACTGCACAAATACCCATTAATACCTCCAGGATTTCCAGTTTGTCTGTACATATTTTACCACATGAAGCTATCATAAAACAGATAAAATTTGAGTTATAACAAAAATATGATAGAATATGCAGTAAAGCAAACCAATATATGTTGTATAATTGAAAATACGAAAATGGTTTGCCGAATGCAGTTCGACAGCAGATACAGTATACACTTATCTCAAAATGCTATAGTTGCACTAACCACAATATT
>CAZZCN010000140.1:0-5729 GCA_964652975.1 uncultured Oscillospiraceae bacterium
AATGGATGAAAGGATCTTGTGAGTTTTGTTTATTTAGTTGCTGTCAAACAAGCGGAAAAATCCTTAATCACTACCAAGGAATTATAACACAATACATTTCAAAAGTGTAGGCTAAAAATGTAAAAATCCACTCAGAGATTTTTATGATATTTTCATGAAAATCGACATAAAATGAATATGTTGACAGAAACGAAAACAAACGTGGAAATCAATACGTGAGACTGCTGTAACAGATTTCTATGAAATCTGAAAAACATTGTAAAAATTTATGAATATTATAAATAAATTGACATAGAAAAAGTTTTGAAATTAAGCATGGTGCACAATAATACCGAGTATCATTTATGCTAAACGCTAATTCTTTTTCAAATAATGCACTATTTACAAAATGTTATTGTTTATAGGGATAATTTTTGATATATTGATTTTAGTGTATATAAAATTATAAATTAGCACAATTCAGGTATTAATCGAAATAAATACGATTATATATCTAAATTATTAGTTCTATAATCAAAGTAGTAGTTTTACTACAAAATTGACCGGATATTTTAAAATTCACTTGCCTTTCACTAGTTTATCGACTTGGTAAAATTACTTGTTTGATCTACAATTTAGATTTTATTTAAATGTATATAGAATAGAAATATTTACACAGGAGGTTTCAGATGATCGAGAAAATTGCCGAATGCGGCTGCTGTACAAGGGAAGACGAAAAAAAGTACGGAGAAATTGCCAACGTTATTGATCTTTATAAGGACAGGGAGGGAAGTCTCATCCAGATTCTTCACCTTGCGCAGGAAATCTACGGCTATCTGCCACTTGACCTGCAAAGATTCATTGCCGACTCGCTTGACAAGCCATTATCGGAAGTCAGCGGTGTTATCACATTTTATTCATTTTTTTCAACAAAACCACGTGGCAAGCACACAATAAGGATATGTCTGGGAACCGCTTGTTATGTAAGAGGCGGTAAGAAACTTGTCGAACAGCTTCAGGAACTGCTGAAAGTTGATATCGGCGACACCACCGAAAACGGACTTTTCACACTTGAAATAGCCCGTTGTATAGGCGCCTGCGGACTCGCACCTGCTATGATGATAGACGATGTTGTCTACAAGCAGGTCAATGTCAACAAGCTCAAGTCGATTCTGGCAAAGTACGAAGAGTGATCAAGGTAAACAATCAGAAATAAAATCCGGAGGATTAAGCGATGAGTTCAGATAAAAAGCAAAACGAGAGCAAAGAAAATAAAATTAAAAATGAAAAGAAAATCGAAATTGTCGATAAAGACACAAAGATAGAAAAAGCTGCAAAGATAGAAAAATCCGAAAAGCATGCTAAAAGTGAAAAGCACGAAGCAAATGACAAACACAAGCATGCTGTCAAGGAAGAAAAGACAGAAGCGGCTGTCAATTCAGATTTTATAAACGGTCTCGAAGACCTCGAGAAAATCAAAAAGTCGTACAACAAGTCACTCGAGAAATACAAATTCCAGGTTCTGGTATGCGCCGGAGCCGGCTGCATCTCTTCGGACTGCGGAGTAGTAAGAGACGCGGTAATAGACGAAATCAAAAAGATAAAAATGAGCGACGAAGTCATAGTATACGAGACGGGCTGCATGGGCACATGTGCTGTGGGTCCCGTTATGCTTATTTTACCGGAACGCATTTTCTACACTGAGCTTACACCGGAGATAGCAAGGAAAATAGTAAACAACCATATATTGAATGGCAATATTCTAACTGAGCATACATTTTTTGACCACTCGCTAGGCAAGCGCGTACCTGTTATCGACAATATCGACTTTTTCAAGGATCAGGTTAAAATCGCCCTTAGAAACTGTGGAATTATCGAATATGGCAACATCGAAGCATACATAGCCAGGGATGGATATTTTGCCATAGCCAAATCACTTAAGAAATCTTCCCCCAAGGAAGTTGTAGAGATAGTCAAAAATTCAGGAATGAAGGGTCGTGGCGGTGCCGGGTTCCCGACAGGAGTCAAATGGAATGCAGGCCTGCTTGCACAAAGCGATCAGAAATACATGGTGTGTAACGCAGACGAGGGCGACCCCGGAGCTTTCATGGACAGAAGCATTATTGAAGGCGACCCGCATACATTGATTGAAGGAATGATGATCGGTGGATTTGCAATAGGCGCCAACATGGGATATGTGTATGTCAGAGCTGAATATCCTATCGCAGTTGAGCGTCTTGGAGTTGCCATCGAAGAGGCAAGGAAACGCGGACTTCTCGGCAAGAACATCATGGGAAGCGACTTTAGTTTTGATCTTGAGATACGAATCGGAGCCGGAGCGTTTGTTTGCGGTGAAGAGACTGCTTTGATGGCATCAATCGAAGGACAAAGGGGAGAGCCGAGACAAAAGCCACCGTTCCCTTTCCAGAAAGGTCTTTTCGGCAAACCCACTATAATCAATAACGTTGAAACTTTGGCAAGTATTCCCGCTATTATTTTAAAGGGCAGTGCCTGGTACGCACAATACGGTACTGCGGCGAGCAAGGGTACCAAGGTCTATGCACTGGCCGGAGACGTAGTGAATACAGGTATCGTAGAAGTTCCTATCGGAATGCCTCTAGGTGATATTCTGTTCAAAATCGGCGGCGGTATGATGGGTAAGAAAAAATTCAAATCCGCTCAGATCGGTGGACCTTCAGGCGGCTGTATCACACCGGACAACCTCAATGTCTCGACAGATTATGAATCACTTACCAAGCTCGGAGCCATCATGGGTTCAGGCGGTCTTATTGCAATGAACGAAGACACCTGTATGGTTGACACAGCAAGGTTTTTCATGGACTTTATACAGGACGAGTCATGCGGCAAATGCGTCGCCTGCAGACTTGGGACAAAGCGCATGCTTGAAATTCTCGAAAGGATAACCAAAGGAAAGGGAGTACAAGGCGATATCGAACTGCTTCTGGAATTGGGTGAAACCATCAAGGAGACAGCAATGTGTGGACTTGGGCAGACCGCACCGAACCCTGTGCTTAGCACAATCAAATATTTCCGTCAGGAATTTGAAGAGCATATTCATGACAAATACTGCAGAGCAGGAGTATGCAGCGATCTTTTTATCTCACCATGCGAGAACGCCTGCCCTGCAAGCGTAAATGTTCCTGGTTATCTCGCACTCGTAGCCGCAGGAAGAATAATGGACGCATACAACCTTATAAGGCAGGAGAACCCATTTCCTGCAGTCTGCGGAAGAATATGCACACGACCATGCGAACTTAAATGCAGGCGCAGCTCACTTGACTCATCTCTGGCGGTCTGCGATATCAAGAGATTTGTTGCAGACTATGCACACAGGAATGAACAGCCATTTAGCAACGACGTTGTTTTCCCGAAAAACGGCAAGAAAATTGCTGTCATCGGCAGCGGTGCATCAGGACTTACCTGTGCTCACTATCTTGTAAGAATAGGATATGCGGTTGATGTATACGAATCAGAGGCGGTCGCCGGCGGTGTTCTGACTTATGGAATTCCTGAGTACAGACTGCCGAAGTCGGTTTTTGCACATGAGATAGAACTTGTCCAAAAGGCCGGAGTCAATATCTACCTCAACAAGGAAGTAGGCAAGGACATCACTTTTGAACAATTGAAAAAGAAGTATGATGCCATCTATGTTTCCACAGGAACACAATTCCCTCAAAAGGTCAACATACCCGGTGAGGACCTTCCTGGTGTATTGCCCGGTATTAGTTTCCTTAAAGATGTTAACATGGGCAAGACCGTAGATATAGGAAAAGTAGTTGCTATAATCGGTGGTGGAAATACTGCAATCGACTCTGCAAGAACGGCTTTGAGAGTCGGTGCCGAGAAAGTTCTGGTACTTTACAGACGTACTATTGACTCCATGCCCGCGTATGAGTCAGAAATTCTTGAAGCCATGGAAGAGGGCGTCGAAGTTATAGAACTTGTCGCACCTGTTCGTTTTGTCAAAGGTGAGAACGGCAGAATAGCCAAGATTGAATGTATTAAGATGAAACGTGGCGAGTTTGACAACTCCGGCAGACGCAAGACGGTTCCTGTTGAAGGATCAAATTTCTTCATAGACGTTGACACGGTTATACCGGCAGTCAGCCAGTACGCGGATTTACCTTTTATCAAGAAAGGCGATATTGGCCTTACCTCATGGGGCACCTTCATCGTTGACCCACATACACTGATGACAACCAAGGAAGGCGTATTTGCCGGTGGAGATGTTGCCAGAGGACCTGACACTGTAATCCAGGCGATTGCAGACGGCAAGAAGGCTGCTGAGTCGATTGATGTTTATCTGGGAGGAAGCGGCAAGCTGAACAAGGGAAATTATATTGAAATTCCAAAAGCATTCGAAGATGACGAAATTGTCGCCCTCGAGAGATTCCCTGTTGAACTGCTCAGTGTTGAAAAGAGAAAGAACTCATTTGATGAAGTTGTCGTAGGGTACCATAAGCTTGTTGCAATGGCAGAAGCTTCTCGTTGCTTGCGCTGTGATAGGAGGTAGGAAAATATGAAAATCAATTTAACAATCAATAACAGAAAAGTGGTAGCTGACGAGGGCCTTACAATTATGCAGGCCACGAAGCAGAACGGAATTAAAATCCCCAGTCTTTGCTATCTAGAAAATATTCATGAGTTCGGTTCATGCAGAATTTGCGTGGTTGAGGTGGAGGGCGCCAAAACATTAATGGCTTCCTGTATTACGAAGGCGACTGACGGAATGGTGATTTTTACAAACTCTGAGAAGGTTCGCAAAGCGCGTAAAGTTCTTTACGAGTTGATTTTATCTGATCATGCAAAAGAATGTCTTACCTGTAAAAGAAGTCAGAGCTGTGAACTTCAGGAACTTGGACGCACTCTGGGCATCGAGCAGACAAGATTCGAAGGAGAGTATTCAGCTTTTACATGCGATTCATCTGTGTCGGTTGTGCGCGATATGAACAAATGCATACTTTGCAGACGGTGTATCACAGTTTGCAGTGAAGTACAAGGCGTTGGCATCTTGAATGCTCAGAACAGAGGATTCAAAACAGTTATCGGACCTGCAATGGACCTGGCACTTGGAACAGTTAACTGTGCTTTTTGTGGACAATGTACCGTAGTCTGTCCGGTAGGTGCCCTGAAAGAAAAAGATGCAATAGTTGATGTCTGGAATGCCATAAATGATAAGAAAAAACGCGTTGTTGTCCAGGTTGCACCCGCTGTCAGAGTAGCTCTCGGCGAAGAATTCGGAATGGCTCCCGGTACTTCGGTTACAGGCAAAATCGCAGCATCACTCCGCACTTTGGGATTTGATGATATATTCGATACCAACTTCACAGCCGACCTTACAATATTGGAAGAAGGAACTGAGCTTCTAGGCAGAGTCAAGAGTGTTGTTACCGGTATGGGCGGAACCCTGCCGATGATTACAAGCTGCAGTCCTGGATGGATCAAATACATCGAACACAACTATCCTGACCAGCTGCCGAATCTTTCCACATGTAAATCACCGCACATGATGCTGGGTGCTTTGGCCAAATCCTATTATGCCAACATGATTGATGTCAATCCTCAGGATATGTATGTGGTTTCTGTAATGCCTTGCACAGCCAAGAAATTCGAAATTACCCGTGAAGAGATGAAGAACGGCGGGAATCCCAATGTTGACGCCGTGTTAACAACTAGAGAGCTTGCCTGCATGATCAAGGAAGCGGGTATTGATTTCCTGAATCTCAAGG
>CAZZCN010000141.1:0-5682 GCA_964652975.1 uncultured Oscillospiraceae bacterium
CTCAGGTCAAACGGTACCTGGAGCCAGGAGTCGGACGGCAGCTATACACAGAGCTATCTGGGCGGTGGATGGTGTAATTTGTGGAACAAGTCAGCTCTCAAAGAATCTTACAAAGCGACCGTTGATGTCAAGTTAATAAACGAAGGCACTTCGTCCGACTATCCTAAATTCGGCATGTATGCAGGTTATAAGGACAACGACAATTTTCTGCTTGTGATGTTTGATGTAAAATTCAATTCTTTTGCCTCATTTGCCAGGATAAGCGGCAAAGACAAGGGATGGAAAGCCTCTACCATCCCCGCCGGAACCGATTTTAAAACTGCGAATGAATTGAAAGTCATAAAAATAGGCAACGAGTTTCGAATTTATGTGAATGGGTATCTGATTGCAATTGAGAATGAACCGATTGACAAGGCACAGACAGGGTTTGTAACAGAAGACTGTGTTACATCATATAATAATTTCAAACTGGCCGAAACATCTGGTTTCGATATCTCAAAGCCTTCGATCAGAAAGAGCGGGTTTGGCAACTCCGTTTCAGGGTCATTCCAGACGAACGGATGGAGCATTTCGAGCGAAAAGGTGAATCTCGACCTAATATACAGCGGGTGGAACAGCGTTTATTACGGTGATAGTCTTTCGAAAAACTATACATTCGAATTTGATATTCAATTAACTGAACTGGCGGAAGATGCCCAGTACCCTAAATACGGCACATATGCCTATTATGTAGATAAGGACAATTACATAGTCGCCATGTTTGACCCCAAATACAAACAATTTGTGTCCATGGAGAGAAAAGCAGGGAAAGACAGTGAGTGGAAAGGCACAGCCGTAAACTTTGACTTTGATGGCCAATTGACCGTCAAATGCGTCAAGAATTCCGACCGGGTCTTTATCTTTGCAAACGGCATCATGTATTATAATTACAAATGCAGCATACAGGGCGCACAGCCGGGGTTTGCCACATGGGAGTCAAGCGCATCGTACACGAAAATATCATATAAAAATACTGCCGTCGCTACCGGTTACTTTGGAGTTTCAGCCGATGGTTCCGTCAGTGTAAATGGAAACTGGAGTTATGACGGTACTTTAAAGCAAACATATCTTGGGAAAGGATTGACATCTCTGTTCTATGGTTTAGACAAGAAAGATAAGTTCACAGCATCTGTGGACATCAGATTGATCAATTCCGGAATGTCCCTTTTCCCTAAATACGGTATTTATGCTGCAAATGCCTCGGCAAACACATTCATCTGGTTTTTCATACATCCTAAGGAATATATCGTATCCTCGTTCACCAAGGTAAACGGAGTTGACAAAGGCTGGCAGACCGCCAAACTGCCTCTTGGATTTGATTTCAAAAGCTGGCACAGCATCAAATCGATAAAAGACGGGAACAAGGTCAGCCTTGTAATTGATAATATTGTGTATTTAACAGTGGATGCGAAAATTGGCAATTCACAATTTGGATTTGTAACCGAGGATTGTGCGGCAGAATATAAGAACCCGCTGTTTAAATAAAAGATTAGTCGGTTATTATTTAAAGTGAAGGAGAACCACAAATGGTTCTTATGAATATATGAGAGAGCCAAAAACGGTGTCTATATAAAATTAGAAGAACACAAAATGGTTCGTGTTATTTAAGGCTACTAGGAGGGTGTATCATTGAAAAATTATAAGTTCCAATTTAAGCTGGGTTTGTCTTTTGTGGCCGTTTTTATTTTAGCTGTCCTGGCAGGATGTAATTTTGCGGATGGGAAATCCGATATTTCTACTATAAGTTCATCTTATACGTCTTCGCAGAATAGCGAAGTGAATTCAATTCCAGAAATTTCAACGGACACAAGCTCAGCGAGTTCATCTGCCACTTCCGGTTCTGAAAGCGAATCACCTGAAAATTATACTGAAAGCTTAATTTTGAGCAATGGTGCTACATACAAGGGTGGACTAAAAAACAACCTGCCGGAGGGTCAGGGGAAGGCAGTATATTCGGATGGCGGTATATACAAAGGCGGCTGGCAAGGCGGAATCTGGGTAGGAAAAGGCGAATACAAATGGGTTAACGGTACAATATTTGCCGGTGTGATGACAGGAGTGCTTAACGGTAAAGGCGAAATTCGATTTCCTGACGGGATGAAGTATTCAGGCATGGTCGAAAATGGAACAGCAAAGGGAAGCGGAACATATTACTGGCCTGACGGATCGTATTTCACAGGAATAATGAAGGCAAATCTTGCAGGCAACGGAACAATATACTACAAGGATAAGAATATTTATTCCGGAGAAGTTGTGCTTGGACAGCCTTACGGAAAAGGTTCTATGAAATACCCTAACGGAGCGGTTTTCGAAGGAACCTTCAATGGATTTGCGTGGGTTGGGAAGGGCAGATATATCTGGAAGGATGGAGCCGTTTTTGACGGTGAAATGACAGGCATACTGAACGGGACAGGAAAGATAACATATAAGGACGGGATGACTTATACCGGTCCGGTTGTTGATGGATTCCCAAAGGGTAAGGGAACATTTACCTGGCCTTCAGGAGAAACTTTTTCCGGTGATATCGACGGCATACTTAAGGGAAACGGAAAAATAACATATAAAAGCGGGCATGTGTATAACGGTGAGGTTGTCAATGGGATACCGATGGGAGCAGGTGTGATGTCGTACCCTGACGGAGGCAATTTCACAGGAAAATTCGATGGATTTGCATGGACCGGCGAAGGCAAATATATATGGAAAACAGGCGAGACTTTTATCGGTATCATGACAGGATACATGGCAGGTAGCGGAACGATTGATTATAGAAACGGTCATATATATGTAGGCGAGGTGATTGATGGAGCTCCCGGAGGACAAGGAAAACTGACATATCCGGATGGTGCCTATTACATTGGTGGATTCAAAGGATTTTCGTGGTACGGGAACGGCAAATGCACTTTTGCCAACGGAGAGACTTTTGAAGGGAACATGACCGGGACGCTTACCGGTGTCGGAAAGTTTATCTACAATGACGGAATTGTCTATGACGGAAGCATAGTAAATGGAATTCCAAATGGAGAAGGTGTCATCACATATGCAGATGGAGCCACTTTTACGGGAATCATGACAGACAAGGGCACAGGCGTCGGAACGATAGACTATAAAAACGGACATATATACACAGGTAACGTTGTCAACAGCGCGCCTATGGGGCAAGGAAAGATGAAGTATCCCGACACATCGGTATATGAAGGGGGATTCAACGGGTACGCCTGGAGCGGACAGGGAGTCTACACATGGAAGACAGGTGAAACCTTCACAGGTATTATGACAGCGATTTTAGCCGGCAATGGCACAATTGATTACAAAAACGGATATATATATACCGGCGCCGTTGTCAATGGACAGCCAAACGGACAGGGAACGATGAAATACCCGAATGGAAGCACGGTTACCGGTAATTTTGTAAATGGCGTTTACAAGGGTTAAAAACAATAATATTGTTATAAACAGAATGATAAGCACAATATAATTGTGAAATAACACAAAAATAATAAATAAAAGTAATAAACTATTGACAAAATAAACAAATAATTATACAATAGCACTATAATAATATTGTTGTATCAGGTTGAATTATTTAAAAATTTAAGGAGGAACCTAAAAATGAGAAAGAAAATATTGGCTTTAATTTTGACTTTAACATTAATGGCCACATTAATCCCAGCCATTTCTGTGTCGGCACTAGACAGTGTAGGATTGGTTTTAGAGGCGGAGAACGCGACTCTCATAAGTGCTCCCGGGGGTGCGACCACTGCAGTTGCGTCCTACGATATTTCCTACGCTTCAGGCGGCAAGGCAGTTGCATATCTCGATGAAGCAGGCGATGCTGTCGAGTGGACAGTAACCGTTGATACCAGCGGAGTATATGAGCTTGAAATAGGTTACAACAAATGGTTCAATTTTTACGGCACACACAACCTTTATGTAAATGGAGTAATTCAGCCTGCTATCATTTACGATCTTACTATTGAGTACCAGGGCGCAGACGTTCTTGCATTTGAGAAGACAAACGCATATGCAGCATTGAATGCAGGCGCTAATACCATAAAGATCGAAGCCGTTGCAAGCAACACTGTTATTGACCAGAACTGGCAGGAGCTTGATTACTTGAAGGTAACACGTAAGATAAATAACAGCTTTCACAGATATGAAGCCGAAAATGCTACATTAATAGAAGCATCTCCGGGGGTTGGCAATCCGGTTGCAGCCTATGATGATCCAACTGCATCGAATGGTAAGATGGTCGGCTCGCTTGATCATGTCAATGATGCTGTAAATTTCGAGAATGTTACCGTGTCTGAGACAGGCATATACAAAATTCAATTTGTCTATGCTACCGGTGCTGATGGGGCGGACTACAAGGTCTATACAAATGGAAGCACCACTTTCACTTCTTTGCTTGTCCATAAGACCGGCGGATGGTTCAATTATGCATCAGCTTTCATGTATCTGCCTTTGAACAAAGGCGTCAATAATATATATTTCGCTGTTTATGCCGGTGTAATTGATATAGATTACATAAATATTCTAAATATGTTGACTCCTGCAGCCACAACTTATGAGGCCGAGAATGCCGCATATAATGGAACCTTGAATTCAAATGTATGGTCAACTGCATCAGGCGGATTATGTGTCGAGATGATACCGAATAATATAATTGCATTCAATAATGTAACCGTTGCAACCGAAGGCGACTATGACATTGAAATTCGATATTCCAAATTTGTTGATCGAATTAATTGGTGGAATTACCAAAGATCGGTCAATAATGTATATGTTAATGGCAATTACCAGACAAACGCAAACTTTTACGATACACAGGACTGGATTTTCATGTCAAGCGTTTTCATAAAATTACATTTAATTGCTGGAACCAATGCTGTTCAGTTCGACTGGGCAACAGGTTTCACTATGATTGATTGCATCAAAGTGTATACACCATATACTGTTGCATTTGGCAATTATAATTTATCCTCAAGCATCGTAACCAACATCGCTCCATCCACAACCGCAAGCACCTTCCTTGATGCTATTCTTATTGCAAATCAGACAAGCGTTACCCTGTCAAAGAACAGCACCCCTCTTGCAATGGGAAGCCTGGTAGGGACCGGGACAAGCATTCTAGTAAGCAAAGGCATCCAGAACACCAGCTATTCCATAGTGATTTACGGTGATGTGAGCGGAGACGGGGTTATATCAGTATCTGACATGCTTGCAGTCAAAAAACACCTGGTTGGACTAAACCTTCTAACCGGCGACTACCTTAAGGCAGGCAAGGTTACCAGACAATCCTCAATTGAAGTAGGCGACCTGGCAGCGATAAAATCAAATATATTAAAGATTTCAACCATATCTCAATCATAAGTGAAATATTAAGCTGATTAAAACTTTAAAAATGCAGGTTCGTGCACTTGATTTCAAGATGCACGAACTTGCAAACAACTAAGATGCTAGTGTTTTAGAACACATAACAAAGTAAAGGGAATAGAATGGATAACCTAAAACAAAAAATCAAAGTTTTTACCTGCCTGATTACCTGCATTTCTCTATTTGCATATCCCATGCAAGGTTATGCTATCAACCTTTTTTCAAATCCGATATTTGCAACAGGAGCCGACCCATGGGTTATCTACAGGG
>CAZZCN010000142.1:0-5541 GCA_964652975.1 uncultured Oscillospiraceae bacterium
TTTTTATCACATATCCAACACATTTCAACTTTATAATGATGTTATAACAAGAAGAAATCCACAGTACATTAGATTGTACATTAGGAAAGGAATGATTTTTATGAAGACTATTGTTAAAAAACCACTATTTACATTGGCGTTGGTCGCAATTTCTGTTATCGTCATCGGAGTTGGCGCAGCTTTTGCAGCACAGGTCTCTACAACACCGACAACAACATCTACTGTTGCTACTGCGACAACGACACCAGTGCCAGGAAGTACGGAAAAGATTGTAAGGCCTGACTTGGCTGCAGCATTTGAAGGATTGACAGACGCTCAGAAAGCAGAGCTCTATAAGATTTCCGATGAAATTGAATCCGGAAAAGCGGCAATTCTTGACAAGCTTGTTGAATTCGGTAAGTTAGATGCTGCTACAGCCAAGATCATGAAAGAAAATGCAGCTTCACGTTATGCCCAGATGAAGGAAGATGGAAAATTCTTTGGTCCTGGAATGGGTAGACGCGGCAAAATGGGTGGAGAAGGCATGAAGCCACCTGAAGGTAAAGGCGATTTCAGAGGCAGAAGAGGACCTGGTTGTGGAGACAGACCTTGTATTGATCCTAATGTTACCGGAACACCTACAACAGCAACTACAGCAACACCAGGGGCATAATCCTGGATGCTTGCAGTAACAATTTGACAAAATCTATAATCTTGCCATATTGCAATTCATAAGCACTTTAGTTGTAAGGTTGTCAGTTGTCAAATGCAAATCTAAGAGAATCTAATAATTGTGACGGTTATTAGAATATACTTCCTCAAAAAAAATAACCTGCATTATAGATGTTAGATATCTGTAATGCAGGTTCTTTCATTATTTTTCTAAAAAGAGCGTAACGTAAAACTTGAATAAGTTTGCCATATCAACTGAGTTCGCTGTCACCATCATCATTGTCAAAATCTCCACCGCCCATAAGTTCTCCTGTCTTGAAACGCATGCGCAGTCTTTCCTTCTCGACGCGCTCATCAAGAGTATCTTTGAAAATTCTGAAATTCTTAATGTTTTTGATCTCAAGCATAGGACTGGTCTTGTCTGACGAATTAATGGTCATTGACCCTAATCCGAATAGTTTCTGCATAAGTGTCCGACGGAGAGAAACGTCCATTACACGAAACAACAACAAATCATCTTCGGTAGTTGTCAAAAGGCCTTTTCTTAAAGTAAGGCTTTTGGAACTGAGTGAATATGTTGTGAAAGTAAATGGCAAGCCGAAAAGGAGCCATCTTTTGCGTTCTTTAATAACCTGTTGTGAAGTATTTGTGTTTTCTGATTGCTCTGTCCCCTGCATATTTTTGCCTCCATAAAATGAATTTTTGATTTTCTAATGCAATTATAATCTTTTTTGATAGTGTATACAAGAAAATTAGACTTGGAGTCTCTTTTCAAAATATATTGTTATTGTTTGTATTGACAGAAATTTATGTTTTAAAGCATTTTTGTGGACTTCAAACTAGTTCTTGTTCAATATTCTCGTTAAAAATGATCGAGTGCGTTCATTTCTCGGGTTGTTGAAAATCACTTCCGGCGGACCATCTTCAACTATTACGCCTCCGTCCATGAAAACGACACGGTCTGCAACTTCACGCGCAAACTCCATTTCGTGTGTAACGATAAGCATTGTAAGACCTGTTTTGGCTAGCGAGGAAATAACCTTTAGAACTTCGCCCACCATCTCGGGATCAAGAGCACTTGTAGGTTCGTCAAACAACAGCGCCTCAGGTTCCATCGAAAGAGCTCGCGCTATTGCTACCCTCTGTTTCTGACCTCCGGACAACTGGTGTGGCTTGGCGTTTATAAACTGTGACATGTTGACGGTCTCAAGATATTTCATAGCGGTTTCTCTGGCAGCCTGGGGTGTTTTCTTCAGGACAGCTGTCTGCCCAATCATACAGTTCTGAAGTGCGGTAAGATTGTTGAAAAGATTAAACTGTTGGAACACCATTCCCATCTTGGTAGTCAGAGTAAGCGGGTCTATCGACTTGTCAAGAATGTTGACACCATCAAAAATTATCTCTCCGCCGCTTGGAATCTCGAGCAGGTTCATGCATCTCAGCAAAGTGGATTTGCCAGAGCCTGATGCTCCTATGATACATACGACTTCGCCCTTGCGGACAGAGAAGTTGATACCCGAAAGAATTTCGTTGTCACCAAAGCTCTTCTTGAGATTTCTGATATCGAGCATTACATCATTCATGCAGACCACCCCTTGCTACCTTGATTTCGTTTTCGGGTGCTGAGCTGCTTCCGAATATTACATAGTTTGATGGTCCATCGATTTTCTTCTCAATCTGACGCAAAATTCTTGAAATTGTAAATGTCATTACAAAATAAATCACACAGGTTATAATCATCGTTTCAAAATATGCCATATATGTTCCCGCAATTGACCTTGAGGCAAAGAATAGTTCAGTAACCGATATTACACTTAAAACAGAGGTGTCCTTGATATTAATAACAAATTCATTGCCTATTGAAGGAAGAATATTCCTTATAGCTTGTGGAAGTATAATGTGGAACATTGTCTTGGTGTGCTTCATGCCGATGGTGTGAGCAGCCTCGAACTGTCCGCGGTCTATGGATTCGATTCCGCCTCGTACTATCTCCGCCATATATGCTCCAGTGTTAATCGAGACAATGAGTATACCTGCAAACATCCTGTCCATGCTGAAATGGAAAATATTGGCAACCCCATAATAGATGACCATCGCTTGGACAATCATGGGAGTTCCACGGAAAATGTCAATATAGACCTGAAAAAGAAATTTGACAATCCGTAGTACAATAATCTTGAATTTGGAATCGGTGTGGTTCTTCGGTATCGTACGAACAGAACCTATTATCAGTCCGATTGCAAATCCGATTATGGTTCCTGTCATGGCTATCAGTAAAGTAATACCTGCACCCTTTAGAAATTCAGGATACTTGTTAACTACAAAATATGAAACCCATTGCCAGAACGACCAGTCAGCTTGAGGGCTGGAGGCAAATAAATTTGCAAAAATAATAAATCACTCCGTTCATTAATCGATGATAAATTCATCAATTTCTCCACTTCCATAAGTGAAGTGTTTTTCATTTCATACTATTGGATTAGCCGTCTACAAATGAGTCCGAATTCGAAAATTGTACTTTATTAAGAGAAAATAAACGAATTCTCATTAGCGACCGAATATTATATTAGTTGCTGACAGGCTGGTTCTTGACTGCATTGTCCATCAATGTCTGTCTGTCTGCAGTGGACATTTCCGCAAGAACCTCATTGATAGCGGTTTTTTTGTCGCTGCCTTTCTTAAGTCCGATTGCAACTGCAACGTCTTCTTCTGAAGCAACGAATCCTGAACCTTCTGCAAAAGAGATGAAGGCTAGATTTGAATTTGATGCCATGGCAGAAACCGCGCCTGGACGCTCGGATATATATCCATCAATCGCACCGGACGACAATGCGGTTATCATTGTCGGGAAGTCAGGCATTGCTGTCTCCTTCTTGGCACCGGTTAACTGTTCGATGACTGTATAATGAAAAGTATTAAGCTGCGCTGTTATTTTTGCGTCTGTAAAATCCTTTAAAGTCTTGGCGTTCGCGAATTTACCGTCCTTCTTGACTACGACAACCAAATCGGATTTATAATAGTTGTCACTGAATTCAATACGTGTTTTACGGTCGGCTGTAGGTGACATACCAGCAATTATTGCGTCGATTACACCTGATTGCAATGCGGGCTCAAGCCCATCCCACTCGGTTTTGACAATTACAAGTTCCTTGCCAAGTTTAGCAGCAATCTTCTTTGCAACTTCAACGTCGTATCCTCCTGCAAATCCGCCACCTTCAATAGCAACGGCACCGTTTGAATTGTCCGATTGTGTCCAGTTGAAAGGCGCATATCCGCATTCCATACCAACCTTGAATTTCTTTGATTCGGTCATGTTTGAGCATCCCATAACTGATGTAATAAGCATAGCTGAAAGTGTCAAGGTCAAAATTCTGATAAATTTTTTCATGAATCGATTCCTCCGTAAAATTTATTTTATTACATAGAATTTCATTGGCGCTATTGCCATAAAATATCACTGGCACTGCTGCCAGTCTAGAGAAGGTGATCAGTATTGACAACTAATCGTAATGCGTACATTTTACATTGTAATTGACAATTGAGCAAGGTATTTTTGCAATAAACGTGTCATAAGATTTCATATTTGTTGGTTTTTATGGTATGGTGTGCGGTATTTGTATTTTCTTTACTATTTTGCAAAAAGCATCTTTCAATAAGTTGCCGGTTTTGTTTGTTATTAATACCATATTTCAATTACACTGGTATATCGGTGGTGATCTAAGTTGCTTCATTATAGTGCTTAGTATTTAGTAAAGTTGTTTTTGTTTTGTTTTTAGTTCAGTGTCTTAACCATAAACTGTCATTTTGTTTTCAGTTTTTTGCCTTCAGCCCTGTCATCTCCATGCTGATATTCCAGATGCGCTTCCCCATTTCCCTGTCAAGGGCATGCGGAGCTGGCTTTTCGTCGATTGTCAGATTGAAAAATCGGCCGGTTATTCCATTCATTTCTGGCGAGGCGGCTAAATAATAGATAGCTTCTCCAGATATCTCCGGATTTTTCAAAAAATGTTGTATTACGGCACGCGAAAAAAATCTATATAGCCACCCGTTGTTGCTTCCGATGTTCGTCTTCACATCCCCGGGGTGCATCGCGGTAATTGTGACTCCGGTGCCAGCAAGTCTATCGGCCATCTCCCAAACAGTCAAAAGCTGCGCTGTCTTTGATGCTCCATATCCGCGGAGGCCTGTGTAATGGCGTTTCTGCCAGTTTACATCATCAGGGTCAATTCCGCTGAATCTGTGACCTTCCGAGTTTATCTGGATAATGCGGGAAGGTGTACTCTGGGTCATGCGGTCGATAAGCAGTTGTGTAAAAAGAAAAGATGCAAGGTGATTTACGCAAAACACCATTTCTATACCTTGCGCATTGAATGTTCGCCTTGTTGAATGCATTCCGGCGCAGTTAATCAAGACATCAATCCTGGGAAATCTCGCCAACACTTCCCTGGCGGCGGTTCTCACATCGTCAAGATTGCCAAAATCGGCTATTATATAATCAGCCTCAACCTTGTATTGGTCATTTAGCAGTTCCTTCAAAGCCTTTGCCTTATCTGAATTACGGGCGACAATTACAATGTGCGCACCGCCTTTTGCAAGACGCTTGGCAGCTTCAAGTCCGACGCCCGAAGTTGCACCGGTAATAACACAAACCTTGCCGTCAATGCGGGTGTCACTGGATTTCTGAATGGCCATCCTATTCTTTATAAACATAAGTTCATCGGTGAATTTGTAGCTCATACTAAATATCAAACTCCCTATAAAATAAATTTGGAAATATCGTGGATGTTTGGACGGTACGTACAGCCAAATTTTTAAAATATATCAGATTTGGCTGGGCCAAATTTTTAAAATATATCAGATTTGGCTGGGCCAAATTTTTAAAATATATCA
>CAZZCN010000143.1:0-5440 GCA_964652975.1 uncultured Oscillospiraceae bacterium
CAGGCAATACCCTGCATGGCAGCACATCAGTTCTCCGCATTTTGGACAACTCCACTTCTGCTTCTCTTTCGCCATGAATTCATTTATCCCATTTTCTTTTATACTCTTCAAATTCTCGATCATGCTCATACCATATTTTGTTCTATAACGCTTATCGAGCGCTTTCAGCCTTTTGCACGGGAATGAGCCACACTCGTAGCAATACCTCACTGCACCATCCCTCATAAGCTCGCACGAGTTCGCCATGAAAAGGCAGTTTTTGCCTCGAGGTATGCAGCCTGGGCAGTATTTCCTATGAAATCCATGCCTGTTCAAGTCATTTTTCTTGAATTGATATGATATGCAAAGGCTGCAGTTCATTCCGCAAGGGGCAATCAAATTTTCATCTGTATTATCCATACAAATTTATCTCCTTTATTTAATTACGATTTTCTTGGCAGTGCCTTGTGGTGGATAGCTTTCGCGAATTTCGCCTGTGATAGTTATGGTCATTTCTCCTTTTACATCGTCAATCCCAGCTTTTGTGCCATCAGCAAAAACTATCTCCGTATCTTTTGTAATCGCCAGACTTATTACGTCAAAATTCTTAAATGTCGGGCAGGATACCAAAATCATGTTTTCCATCCGCTGGGTCAAAGTGGCATTGAATGTATTGGGATCTTCGTTGTCTTGTTTGGCATCTACAAGTGTTTTTATGTACTCAGCGCCGGAGAGTATGCATTTGTCGTTTTCATCAGCGAATGAAAGATAAAATATCTTGTCACCGTCCACTGCATATTGGAGCACATGCAACCCGCTTCCTACATCTTTTGTTGGACCCAAGGACTTGACTATTTCGTCAAAGGTCATTCCAACTTTTATAGCAAGAATTTGAGCGCTGGTTATTTTGCCGGTACCGACTAGTCCATTGTATTCAACTATGGATTCATAAATGGCTTTTGCATCCTGTGGAATTTCTTCTATTCCCATTTCAACAGCCCGGTTATTAAGTACATCTTTTGTTGTCTCGTATTCAAATGAGTCTGTTTTAATATCATTGTAGACTTTTTTTGCCTCTTGTCTGGCTAGTTTATCTGCTTCTATCCCGATTTTGCCAAGAAAACTCTCCGCCTGGTTATACTGGTAGATGTCTATTGCTGCAAATGCACTTATTGATATGGCAATAACAATGCCAACGGATACTCCCGCTAAAACAAGTTTTTTTCTCATAAAATTACCTTCCTTCCTTTCAGCGTTGTTTACGCTGTTGTGTACGTTTTTTCGTATATCTTCTTTTTTGAAAATGTTTGCTTCTATTATCTTTTTAAAAAGGTTTTTTTCATTCATGGAACTCACCGTCCTTTCTATATAGTTCTCTGATTTCCTTTACGGTTCTGTATAATTTGTTTTTGACATTTGATTGACTCATTGAAAGCTCTGCAGCTATCTGGTCAATTGTCAAATCCATCTCATAATACAAGTAAAATATTTTCTGTATATCATCCGGTTTTCGTGCAATGTATGCCGTTATGTCTTCAATTAATGCATTATTGATAATCTCATCCTCGACGATGTCGTTGGACAGCTCAAAATCCACTGGACTTATTTCCTGCCCGCCCTCTGTTTTTACAAATAACGGGATAAGGCTTTTGAACTTTTCCATCAAAGTATAATGGCGATAGATTTTAGACTTTGCGAGTTTCATAATGAACGCATCAGTATTTTGAATGTAGTCCATTCCTTTCCTGGTTAATACAGAATAAAATTCGATGTAAATATCCTGGACTATATCCGATACCTCGCTTACATTACCGCATTTTGAAATAACATACCGCAATACCTTTCTGTATGTATTGTCATAGATTTCGTCAAAATAAGTAGTTATCTCCAAAGCATCCACATTACCACCGCCTTCACAATATAAGTGTGTTAGTAAAAACAAAAAGTTTCATAGAGTTGTAAAAATGTCTGTTGCGATTATTTTACCAGTAAAAATCTTTCATGTCAGTTTTTATTACTTGTTAGTAATATGTGAGATTGTACTTGTCAACTTTTCACTATTGCATTAATTACATAATAGGGTAAAATTATAAGGTATAAAGACATTTGTTTTTGTAAAAATACATATATTGCTTTTACCCGCTCAGCCGTGACTTTTTTGTTTTAATATTGTTTTGAAATTACCTTCTAAATATTTTGATTTGATTTTATATGACATATCAGGAGGAAACGCTTCTTATCAACATAAGAGAAGCGCAATGACATTTCTTGTTAAACTAATGAAATGTAACTCCTTTTATAATGCAAGGAGGATGTTATGATAAAAACTCACAAGAAGACCTTGATTTTGCTGATTTTGAAGATTTTGCAGGAAAACACAGACTGCAACCCTGCCCACCAGTTGAGACAAAAGGATATTATTAAACTGCTCAAGGACCGGTACGACATGGATGCCGATCGCAAGGCGGTCAAACGCAACCTTGACAATCTAGTCGACTGCGGTTATCAAATAAGGCACGACAAGGGCTGGTATATGGAGCATGATTTCAAGGACAGCGAGTTGAGGCTTTTGATCGACAGTTTGCTTTTTTCCAAGACCATCCCCTCCGACCAGCGCAGGGAGTTGATTGGCAAAATTGAGCTTTTATCCAACAATTATTTCAGGGCGAAGGTCAAGCATATCTGCAATTTGCCGGTAACACAGCCGCCGAACAGTCAGATTTTTACGACGATTGATGTGCTCGACGATGCAATCAGCAAGGGGCTTCAAGTTGAATTTTCATACTGCAGTTACAATACGCAAATGCAAATGCAGCCAAAGATAGACCCCGCTACCGGCAAAAACAAAATTTATACGATGAACCCGTACCAAATTGTCGCTTCCAACAGCCGCTACTACCTTATCTGCAACGTTGACAAATACGATGCAGTTGCACATTACAGGCTTGACCGTATCACTGATATCAAGCTGCTGGATTCTCCCGTTAAAAACATCAAGAAGGTCAAAGGTCTCGAAAACGGCATAAATCTGCCGACGCATATGGCGGAACATATTTATATGTTTTCGGGCGACAGCGTCCGGGTGAAATTCAGATCGAATAAAAGCATTGTTGGTGAGATAATCGACTGGTTTGGATGCGATGTAAAGTTTTCAAACGAGACCGCAGATACCGTTGACGTTCTGGTAAGGGTGAATGAACAGGCGATGCGTTACTGGGCGTTGCAGTTTGGGATTCACGTAGAGATTCTAGAACCGGCTTCTTTTCGCGAGATTGTGCGTGCGGACGTGGCTGCGATGAATACGAAGTATGAGAAACCGGTTGATTGATTTACACTCACTTACCTACATACAGACAAGCACATAGAGGATACTTGTCTGTATATAAGTAAACTGGACCTTCTAAGATTGGTTAATTCATTTCAATACATATATTACGATAGATAATAATTCTGCTTCTATTATGGCTTCGCGAATTTAACAACTGAGAAATCTGAATAAACTTTCGTTGAACCGATAAAAATGTATGATCTTACTTTATAGTAATAAGTTGTACCTGTAACTAGACCTGTGTTTACATATGCAATTTGTGTCTGGGTTTTTATCAAGGTAAAAGTTCCCGTAGAAGATGTTGACCGATAAATCTCGTATCCACCCACCGCGGTTATTGCGTTCCAGCCAATTATGATGCTTGTTGCATTATTCCTTACTACTGAGAATGTGGAAATTGTTATAGGAACCACTTGTTTTCCTACAGCTGCACAAGTTGAACCGTACAATTTGGTAGTTCCCACAAGTCTGTATGCATTCACCTTGTAATGATAGTATGTTCCTATTGCTAAACTGCTATTTATATAAGTGTTCGTAGTAATAGTTGCTAATAAAGAATACGATCCAAATGCACTCGTTGCCCTGAAAACAGAATACCCATTTGCTCCGTTTACCGCAGCCCACGAAAGCCTGATACTGCTGTTGGAAGGTGATGATGCTACAACTGCTGTTGGTATCGGTGGTACTACCCTGGCACCTATTGCTGCGGAATTGCTTCCAAAGATCTTGACCGTTCCTAGAAGTCTGTATGCGCTTACCTTGTAGTAGAAAGTTGCACCTGGGGCAAGTGATGTTGCATTGTGCGTGTTTACAGTAACATTTGCAATTTGGAGGTAATTTCCTGATAAGGTCGTTGCCCTAAATACGTAATATCCAGAGGCTCCTGGAACCGCTGTCCATGAAAGCCTCGTGCTTGTGTATGATGATGCAGAAGATATCAACCCTGTCGGGGTCGACGGGACTGTTTTGGCGGATGCTATGCTTGAATAATTGTTGTAAATTTTTACTGTCCCGATAAGTGAATACGCCCTTAGCTTGTAAAAAAATGTAAAGCCTGTACCTAAAGCTGAATTTGTATAGGTTGGTGCCGTTGTCGCAACCATTGTTGCTAGAATACTATATGGGCCTGTAACACTTGATGCGCGGTAGATTTCGTAATAGCGTGCTCCTGTTGTAGCAGTCCATGTCAATGTAAGGCTGTTATAACTTGCAGATTTAACTACGAGTCCAGTTACATACGATGCAATCCATTTAGCATAAAGCGTTGTATTTGTTATAACCTTGCCGGAAGCAAAAAGCCATGGAGTATTGTAAGTTGTATTAACAAACCATCCTGCAAAAATATACCCTGTTTTTGTGGGATTGACGGGTGCTGTTACTGTACTGTTGAAGTTCACTGTCTTAGATGCAACAGCCGATCCACTCATGCTGTTAAAGAATACTGTATAGGTTTTAATAGTCCACTTGGCATATAGCGTAGTATTGGTAGTTACTTTGTCGGTTGCAAAATTCCAAAGTTTTATGGCTGCAGCCTCTTTGTACCAGCCTCCAAAACTAAAACCTACTCTTGTTGGGGAGGCCGGTGATGTTATTTTTGTGTTATAGTTTGCCATTTTGTTCGCGACAGCGCTTCCTCCCTGACTATTGAAACTGACAGTATATTGGGTCACTGTGGTTCCTGTTGATGATGGCGCTGTGGTTGCTGTAGGCAATGGCACGGTTGAAGTCGATTGTGATGATGTCGCTTTTGTTGGCGTTGCTTGTGATGACGTCGATTCTGATGGTCCTTCTTCTGATGACGTCGAATCTGTTGGTGTCGAATCTGTTGGTGTCGATTCTGATTGCGACGAATCTGTTGGTGTCGATTCTGTTGGTGTTAGTGTATTTTGCGCGATTGAGTTGCTTTTCGATGAAGTTGAAGATGTAGAATTAGAATTTCTACAACTCACTATTAAATTTAATAACATACAAAAGGCAATAAACAAAGATAAAACTTTAAATAATTTTTTCATTTGAAAACCTCCATTAAATTAATTCGTAGTTATGTAATTATTCTGAATAACTTGATTATATATTATGTATGCTCTGATTACAACAAATCTTGCAAATAGGACCAACTTTACTAGCAGTAGT
>CAZZCN010000144.1:0-5359 GCA_964652975.1 uncultured Oscillospiraceae bacterium
TTTTAATTTTAAGAGGCGTGAATGATCCGCTGTTGAAAAATGACATCATTGTGCCCTTGCCGCAGAATTCACCGTGGGAATCGGTCATCTGCTGCATCATTGCGCCGTTGACTATGATCGTGAAGGCCTTTTGCTTCTTGTTTGCGAGTATGACAATATGAGTCTGCCTTTTCTCCGTAAGTTTGCGAGATTCGCCCTGGCCGATGTTGTTACTCCCTTCATTTCTGGAATAGCGCTGCATGTAAATGTAGTTGGAGGAGATATTCAGGATATATGAATTGCCCTGGTGTCTTGCAATCTGATCGGAGTAGAGGAAAATATTGACGTTTGAGTTTTGCGGAGAGGACATGTCAAACTCGATTTTCGCCAGATCGGGCAGCTTCATGTCCCGGCCTGCGGAAGTGTTGCCGGGAATGACAAGCGTTTTGTTGACGACCTCTACCTTCCTGCCCTCCCGCTGGTTTTCAAGGGTCCATTCCTTTATGTCGTTCGGCCCTTCGTATATTCCAGTTGAAACCGTTGAAGGGACAATCTCCCTGAGCATTTTCCTGAGTATCCTCATTTCACCGGCATACCAGGTTTTCAGAATGAGATTTTGAGAGTCAAGCTTGACAATGCTCCCTTTAAGAATGTCGCCATTGGTGAGCCTTATGTTCGCGGTGCCTGGCGGAGGGTTTGGATGCTTTCCTGAAAGTGAAATTTCCCGTAGATTGGCGTATTTGAACTCTATGGGCTTTTCAGTGTCGGGATGACTCCATAATAGAAGTCTGTCCGGGTGGAGCGAGATGAGTTTCCCGCTTATCATGTCTCTGCCTGCAAAGCGGAGTGTGTCAAACCGGCCTCCGTCAGTTGCCATCGCCATTCCAGCTTCCTCGGTAGTTGTTTTCGACTCCGGCAGAGGTAAAGGCTGGGGCAGGGGGATATCGGCCCTGATAGTGGCGGACATATGTGAAAAGAGCAGCAGGATAACTGCCGCTCCGATAAGATGGCGCTTCATTGGTAACCTCGTTGATTTGTTTGTGAGCCAACTAAATGTATTCATTTCGATTAAAATTTCATTATATCAATAAGTTTCTTATGGCTATTTACTGAAATATTCTTATAAAATTCAGAATAGTCAGTTGTTGTCGGGTATCCACGATCACTTAAAATCTGCTTAAATGCTTCTTGAATGCTGTCAAATGGCCTTGTTTTACCATCACCTACAAGATTACACCTAGGAGTAGACAACACCGAAGCCAAATCATTTTGTTTTAACAAGTGCAAATTCTCAAGAAGATGGAATTCGTAATTTACTATCTCATTATTAGTTTTATCCTTAACGCCAAGCGTTAAACCATGCGAAGCACCAGAAGCAATATCAACAATCTTCTTACTCTGAATCACTTTGAATTTTTCAACCAATAGAATTGCTTCCTCAATTTCTCTCCTGTAATGCGGCGCTTCGAGATCATCATGGGATAGCGGGTTCAAAATCACCTTCTTGTATGTTTGGATATGTCTAAATGGAGATATGTCAAAATTATTTTTTTCGATGAAGGCGATGAAATTATCTATTAGTTTCTGAAGGTTGTCTATTTTTATAATTTCTCCGGTTTCATCGTTTGACTGAAGCGTAAGTTGTTTTGGCAGAATACGTTTTAATTCCTTTTCGCAAGATTTACGGAGAGAGTTTGCCGCAGCAGCGTAGTCGTGCCGAGTAAGGTGTGCTTTGGCAGTTTCAAAATACCCTGATTCTCGGTCAACGATGACCGGATATTCCGGTGCATGACTCGCAGAATCACCTTTCCCGATAAACATTTCAATCGTTTTCACTTTGCACTTGTTGGTTTCAAACCAGTTGTGGGCCAGTTCAAACCACTGGCGATCATATGTCGAAATAAAAATCTGAAAATCTTGTGTGGTAAATTCGTTCTTGATGATTTCAAGAAGAGGAATGCGATTGGACATGTCTAGTCCGATGAATACATCATCAAGGAAAAGTATCCTCAGAATATCTGCAGCTGGATGCACTTTGACTGATGCAAGATAAAGACTCAAGGCAATTGCGGAAAGACGGGCTTCATTTAAAAAAGTGTGATAATTATCAATTTCCTTTTCAGCATAGAAAACACGGAGTTCAATCTTTTCCTGCATTCGCTTATGAATATCAATCTGGAGGTTTGAATAGTTTATATCCAATCGAAGACCATTTTTGAAATACTCCGATAGGAATTTGTTTCCCAATTCGAAAACAGCGCGTAATAGCTTCAAAAACTCCGCATCAAGTTTGGCAAGCTCATCTTTTGATTGACCATAAACACGGGCATTCCTTCGAGTTTTGGTAAGTACACGGGAAAGGGATTGATATTTTGCCAGAAGCTCTACAGTTGATAAACCGCCTGTAGGGTCTGCGACCCTGTGGTGGCAGAGTAGTTCTCTGATAAGAAGCTCAAAGATGTTAGGTTTTTCGTTATGTCTAACATCCAAAGCATGAGCTTTGAGGATACGCTTGTAATCGAGGAAGCCCTTGGCCTTATTGGCTAATCGAATTTCCGATACTCTATTTGTTGATTTGGTGTGGTCTGGCTCGAAGAGCAACTCTGTAGGTGTTCTATCGTTTTCACTATTGGAGAGCGCTATACCAATAATGCCATGCTCTACCCCGGCATCTTTGCAGAAACGGTTCAAGGTGAAAGGTGTTCCAAGTCCTTCAGACGATGCAAGGAAATCTTTGAGGGCATTATAAATAGACGATTTTCCACTTCCATTCTCACCATAGATGAGCAGATGACGACCATAAGGAATCTCGATTGTCATCGATTGGTGAAAAGCTCGGTAATTATCGACGGTGATGCGGGTGATCCATCTCATTTTTTCTCCAATCCTTCAATATTCCTCACCTCCGGAACCGCCTCCATTTTAAACATTGCAATGGCGACCGGATGTTTCAGATCAGAAAGTTTTTTGTAAACATCTTCTATGACTTCAAGTTTTTTCTCATCACTCCAGTCGTCCTTTAGTTCAGGCAAGTTAGTCAAATGCTTCAACACTTCGGCGTCTGCTATTTTGATTTCATCAGGGAAGTAGAGCTCATAAACCATTGCATCGATTAATATATCAATAAAATTAATGATATTAGATAATTCATTTTTCTTTTTGAGCACAAGCATATAATCAACAATATTTACATACAGTCTTACTGTTGAATCATCTGCAATAATTATTGGAAGTTCTTTTAAGTTATTAGGATATACATCAATAAAACCGCCATAAACTGCTTCGTAATAAAAATCCATTAATTTACTGTTTAACAATGCCAACAAATATTTTAATGGAAGTTTTTCTTCTTCTTGATATTTGGTATGTTCTAACGGAAGATCGGATCTTTTAATAATTAATGTGCATTTGTGGGATGTGTAAATTTTATTATTGTCATATATAGCTAATATTCTTAAGAGTCCGGAACTGCCCCTAACAATTATTTTTTCACTATCAAATAATGCTACAAATTTTGGCGATCTCATTTCATCTGTATTGCTGTAATCTAGCCATATTCCAATTTTAGGAAATGAATATCTTCCATCTTTCGATTTTTTTATTGCAGAACCCTCAATATAAGGTTTCAAGCCGTTCGTATATTTTTTATACAAAACATCAAACTTGCTTGTTCCTGAAATTGTCGTGCCATCATTTGCCCTTGATTCCTTGCCATGTATTTCAGCCCCAGTTGATGTATAAAAATATTTCTCAAGCGGCACTGATTTATCTTTTATTTTTTTCAGTAACTCTGATTTTCTTGTTAAATCTTCTGTTCGGAACATATGCTGATTTGTATTATTATATTTTTCTATGTCAATTTGGTATTTATTGAAAAATATATCATCCTTAAATTCCAAGATATTTACTTTATGGGAGTAACTTTTTTTATTTTGAATCAAAGGGATGCATGACGGTACTGTTGCATTCTGAAAAACTTTATTGTTATGCAGATCTACAATGCTTAACAATGAGTAGCTATTTAAAATAAGTTTCCTGATTTCTTCTGCAAATGGTTGATTCAAAAAACCATATGGTATGATGAACGTAAAAAGGCCGTTACATTTAAGACTATTTAGAGATTTTTCAATAAATACTATATATAGATCCCATTTACCTTTTAATGTTTTATAAAATTCATAATTGTTAAAAATATTTCTATCATGAATAGACATATTATTTGCGCTTACATACGGCGGATTTCCAATCACCACATCAAATCCGGCTGTAACACCGAACATCCACTCCTGGTCAAACCACGAACTACTGGCATTTTGGTTATAGGGATCCCATGCGGCAAGTTGATGGGCACTTTTATTTCCCCATCCATTTTCAACCAGCAACTCGGCAATCTCTTCCCTCAGTTTCTGATCTTCTTCACGTAGCTTGCGTTTTATTGCTGGCGTTTTGGCGCTGAATACCTGGTGTCGTATATCTTTAAGTTCTTCTTCAAGTTCATGTACTTTAGGACTCTCAAACAGATTCATCTGTTTTTGTGGTTTTTCAATCCCGATAAGGGTATTGGCCGCAACAAATTTTGTTTCAAGGTTGGGAAGAGGACGGATCCCGAAGTTATCACGAGATTTTTCAACCGTCTGATCAACAATCAATGATATAAAAAATCGTAACTTGCTTATTTGTGTCGCGATAGGTTGAATGTCTACACCATAGATGCAGTTTTCTATCAGATAGAGCTTGCGTCCATAATCAAGCTCGTTGTTACTAAAAGATTCCTCAATATCCTTTTTGCTAGCTTCTAAGTCAGCAACAATTCTATCTCTGATTGCAGAATCATTTATATCCCCCGATTCTTTTATCAGATTATCAACCTTTTCAATCTGCCTTTCTTTCCAGAGTTTGTTCTTCTCATCGAGCTTGTGCAGGATATGCACAAGTTTATGCAGTATTCCCATGGGAAATGCGCCTGAACCGCAGGCGGGGTCAAGGATTTTACAGCTATCTATAGCATTAATTAGAACAGCCGTCTGCTTTTTATCAAAGAGGTGTTCTTTCTCGTTGTAACCCAATAAAAATTCCAGCCCGACCTCTGCATCATCAGATTTCATATTTGCTTCAGTTAACAGCTTTTGCTTAAGGTATGCTTTGAGCGATTCATCCACCATGTAGTTAACGATTTCACGGGGGGTATAAAAGCTGCCAGTCTGCTTGCGTGCGGTAGTTTCGGTTTCCGGATTGTAGCTTGCAAGGAGGTTTTCAAAAACTCGACCTAAGAGTTCAGGATCAAGCGCCACCTCCTCTTCAATCGGTGTGTTTTCAGTTATTGTGAACTTGTAATGGTTAAAAATCTCAAAAAGGCCTTTGACTTTTTCATTCTTTTTCT
>CAZZCN010000145.1:0-5282 GCA_964652975.1 uncultured Oscillospiraceae bacterium
TCGAAGCCATGTATGTTTTCTCGCATCAAGTCTATTGTGTCTCCGTGAGATACGCCCCGGATTCGCTTGGTTTCAAAACAGCCCATGAAGTTTCCCCATTTTGATGAATCAATCGAGGTAAATCCATCACTCTCTATCTTTAGCAGGCGGAAGAGTGCATAACCTGCGTTAAGTGGAAATCCAGCGCTGAAAAATGAATTCATTTTGGATGTTGCGCTTTGGTACAATACGCCTTCCTTATCTTGTACAGTGTTGTTAAATTCAGCACATTTCTCCGTAGTCAAATCAGCAACACCACCAATAAAATCAGGCTTTTGATCTCCCAGTTTTTTGTACATGGCATTATAACGCTTTGCTATGGAACTAATCATTTTTTCGGGAAGCTTGCTAAACATCAGGTCAATCAACTCGCATCCCCTGTGTGGAGATCCAATAGCCGTTAATGATCCGACATAAGGATCCATTCCAAGACAGCTTATTGCATATCTAGCATCCAGACCACCCTTTGAATGGGCGATTATATTAACTTTCTCGCAGTTCTCTTTCGCAATTATTTCCAGTATTTGATTTTTGAGCTCTAGAGCACCGACTTCCATAGGTGCTGCCGAGTGATGGTTTCCATAATAGATTGTTGCCCCGTTCCTAATCAATTCACCGGTTATCCTGCCCCAGTAATTGAACATTTGCCAGTCTCGCCAAAATATACCATGAACCATTAAAAGCGGATATTTCGTCTTGCAAATCTCATTTTCTTTTCTATTGTTGTTCAGTTCGGATTTGGCAAGCTCAAACATGCATTCTCTACGAACCGTGCGACATACAATCCAAAGCACAATCAGATTGACAAATGGTATCCACCATGTCATGAAAAGCAAAACTCGCTTTGTTATGCCCAGTTGTTTTGAAAGAAGCATTATGCGAATCGCCCCGTTCAATAAAAGCACAAAATCAAGCGCCATAGCTACGATAAGATATAATATCAAAGTTGGAATGCTAAAGTCCGGTTTGAAATGCAAAACCACAGTCAGATATATGCATACTTCCAAGAAAAATATAACAATAGCATCAACTATCAAATCATGTCCGTCTATCAGCGCCTTCAGTTTCTTTGATGGCATCTTTTTGAAGGTTGGCCATATATTGAACGTGATGTAAAGAATGCTCATTACAATTATAATAAGAATATTTATTGGCAATGTAGCTTGCAAAACATTGATTATCAAAACAACATTTACGATACACAATAGTAAAATATAGTATATGATTTTTCTTACCAAATTCATAAATTCCCTGCCCTCCAAACAAATTCTCGTTGATTGCCAATTAGAATTATTTTACTATGCAGCTCTTATAGCTATGTCGATCTCTACCAGTACTATAGTGTTAATATGGAAATACATGTTTCCAGTTTCAATTCATATATGGATATGATTTCTAGTATTTTCTTGACTATATTGTTTTTCTATATATTCTAAGATTTTTACTAGTATCCGAGCTGTTTTAGTTCTGATGCAATTTGAATATATACGTCGCAAATATCGTTGACATGGCCATCAGCTGGTTTTTTGGATATTTTCATTCGTCTTATGTCCACTTCATCAGCATGAGATATTCCACGCCTTGTGCCGCTTTTGAGAACACCTTTGAAATTAGTCCAATTTGCCGAACTTGGCGTTAAAAGGCCATCGTTCTCTCCCTCAACTAATTTGACTACCAAATGCGGGATGAACATTATCAAATCGCTGAACGAATTTTTCATAACCGCGCCATAGCTTTGATAATACACATTTTCGCTATCAGGATTAGCCATGTTGAACTTGCAAGCATAATCGGTGGTAAACTGTCCGCAAACGGCGTGAAAATCCGGCTTGTCGTCTCCAAGCATACGAAACCACAGGTTTGCAAGCACGGACACTATTTTAAATAAAAACGATGGCAGCTTGAATAGCTTATCCATGGTCTTTGAACCGTGGTGTGGCGTGCAAATCGTAGTCAAGCTTACAATGTTATCAGACATTCCCAAGGATGATATTAGATAGCGCATATCAAGCCCGCCCTTGGAATGTGTAATGACATTGAATTTGTCGTTGCCCGTCTTAAGCATTATTTTGTTGATGTTCTCTTGCAGCGTTTTTGCGTTTTGCTCTACCGTACCCCAGCTGTCCTGATGTCCAAAGTAAATTGTAGCGCCTTCGCTTTCCAAAGCTTTAGGTATGCGTCCCCAGTATCCAAAATGTTTCCTGTCACGAAAACCGGTCCCATGGACCATTACGAACGGGTATTTTGTTTTGCATTTGTCGTTCATTGGATACCCTCATGCTGTTGTATTGGAGTTTTAGCAATTATTTTGCCAGGTTGCCGGAAAAACTTTTGTTAGGCAAGAAGGCTAAGTTTCAAATTAGGGGCGCAATTGGAAAATCTGCTTAGGCAGATTTTCTCTTTCAAGTTGCAGTTCGTGAAATACAAGGATAATCTTGTTTCACAAGATTATCCAAGAGCGAAAAGCCAATAAATTTTGTCTCTTTGGAGAGTTTGGCTTTTCGCTTTACGACGCCGCATATCGGAATTTTAACACAACCTGGCTATTCGCTCGTCGACGTTGGTTTTCATTTCTAAGTACCGATCCCGCTTTTCCTTCTCCGAATTTATAACCTTCTCAGGCGCTTTCGAAGTAAACTCCTCATTGCTCAGTTTGCTGTTGACACGTTCAATCTCATTGGCATAATTGTCGGATTCCTTTTGGAGACGCAAAATCTCCTTCTCGATATCAATCAAATCGGCAAGCGGAATGAAAATCTCACCGCCGTTGAACACAGTCGCGACGGCTGTATCTGGAATTCCGTCCTTCGTAGCTGTTACACTCACCGCGCTGACTCCTGCAAGCCTTTCGAGAAAAGCCTGGCCAGTCATGAACATACCACCGATTTCCTCGTCAGCAGTTACAACAATTATCGCAGCCTTGCGCGACGGCACAACATTCATGTTGGTTCTTATGTTCCTGATTTTGCGGATTGCGTCCATAAGTACTTCAACCTTTTTGACCTCTTCAGGGAAATCGTATTTGCTATCACCTACTGGCCAGCTGCTAATCATGATTGACTCATCGTCATGTATCAGGTGTCCGTAGACTTCCTCGGTCAAAAACGGCATATAGGGGTGCAGAAGCTTCATTGCGTTGCAAAGCACGAAATTCAAAGTATACTGCGCTTCAAGCCTGTCAGGGGATGTTTTTTCGAAAAGGCGCGGCTTGACCATCTCGATGTACCAGTCGCAAAAGTCTTCCCAAATAAAGGAATATATTTTCGCTAGAGCCACACCCATTTCAAAGTTCTCCAGGTTTGCCGTAACTTCTTCAATCAGGCTGTTAAGCTTTGACAGGATCCACTTGTCCTCCATTGTGAATTTGCTTTCATCAACAGATGCAAAATCTATCTCGTCGTCAAAATTCATCATGACAAATCTGAAAGCGTTCCATATCTTATTGGAAAAATTCCTTCCCGCCTCAACCTTGATTGGCAAAAACCTCTGGTCGTTTCCAGGAGAATTGCCGTTTATAAGGGAATATCTCAGGGCATCAGCGCCAAACTGGTCGATGATTTCAAGCGGGTCGATTCCGTTGCCCAGGGATTTAGACATCTTGCGACCTTTCTCATCACGAACGATTCCATGTATAAAAACATGTTCGAACGGAATGCTGTCAGTTTGTTCCAGTGCAGAAAAAATCATTCTCGCAACCCAGAAGAATATTATGTCGTAGCCTGTTACAAGAACGCTGGTCGGATAAAAATAATCCAATTCGGCTGTATTTTGTGGCCAGCCAAGTGTGGAAAAGGGCCAAAGCGCTGAGCTGAACCATGTGTCGAGCGAATCCGGGTCCTGATGAAACGAAGTGCCGCCACAGTCAGGGCATACATCTGGCATTTCTTTGGAAACAAGGATCTTGCCGCAGGAGTCGCAGTAAAAAGCCGGAATCTGATGTCCCCACCAAAGCTGTCTCGAAATACACCAGTCGCGGATGTTCTCCATCCAGTTGAAATATATCTTGTCAAAACGCTCGGGTATGAAGTCGACGTCGCCGTTTCTTACAGCTTCAATAGCAGGCTTAGCAAGAGGCTCCATTTTTACGAACCACTGAAAGGAAACTTTTGGTTCTACAGTTGTCGAACAGCGGTAGCATCCGCCGACATTGTGTTTGTGAGGCTCGATTTTTACCAGATATCCCTGCTCTTGCAAGTCCTTAACGATTTTAGCCCTGGCTTCATATCTGTCCATTCCCTTATATACACCAGCGGCATCGTTCATCGTAGCATTATCTGCTATGACGTCCAGCACCTCTAGGTTATGGCGCAGTCCGACTTCAAAGTCATTGACATCGTGTGCGGGAGTGATTTTAACTACTCCGGTACCAAAATCCATCTCAACGTAATTGTCTGCAATTACAGGAATGGGTTTATTTACAAGAGGTAGAATGACATTTTTGCCAATCATGGCCTTATATCGATCATCCTCCGGATTAACCGCAACTGCAGTGTCACCAAGCATTGTCTCAGGCCTTGTCGTGGCGACAACCACCTCTCCGCTTCCATCCTCAAATGGGTATCGTATATACCAGAACGAACCTTCCTGCTCTTCATATTCAACCTCGGCTTCGGAAATGGAAGTAAGGCAGACCGGGCACCAGTTGATAATGCGCTCGCCGCGGTAGATAAGACCTTTCTCGTAAAGGCGTATAAAAACCTCAGTTACAGCCTCCGAAAGTCCGTCGTCCATGGTAAAACGCTCACGCTCCCAGTCGCACGAGCTTCCAAGCCTTTTGAGCTGCTCGATTATCCTGCCGCCGTATATCTTTTTCCATTCCCAGGCGCGCTTTAAGAATTCATCCCTGCCGATCTGATCCTTGGTGATTCCCTCTTTCGCCATTGCCTCTACAATCTTTGCTTCTGTAGCTATCGACGCGTGATCGGTCCCCGGTACCCATAGAGCGCTGTATCCCTGCATGCGTCTCCATCTTATAAGTACGTCCTGAATTGCATTGTCCAGTGCGTGTCCCATGTGAAGCTGCCCTGTGATGTTCGGAGGAGGCATAACTATGGTATATGGCTTTTTGCTGCTGTCCGGTACTGCGTGAAAGTAGCCTTTGTCAATCCAGCTCTTGTATATCTTCTCTTCGGCTTCCTTTGGTTCAAAAGCCTTTGGTATCGAATCAATTCTGCTCATAAAATCAAATCCTTTCAAATTGGTTTTAGTAAAAATGTAATCGTGGTAATCGCATAACCTGGTAC
>CAZZCN010000146.1:0-5278 GCA_964652975.1 uncultured Oscillospiraceae bacterium
TACCATTTTCGGCCGGCTATTTGAAAGCGGTTGCTCTTTTTGTTAATAAGCTTTGGAAATATAATGCTTTTTTCCACCAAAATACTCCTTTTGTGTTCATTTTGCATAAAAATAATGTATGATTTTTATATTTTATGTTTTAATTATATTCCTTTAGCACCCAATAACAATATAAAATATTTACACAAAGGTGCATTATTTTTACCTTTTGTGTTTTCTGTGTAGTATTTTTATATTCACATTGTATAATAAAAATAGATAGTCAACTGGTAAAGTGCAAAGCAGATAAATAATAACCCGATTAATAGATGGATTATAAGTGAGAGGATTAGCAATTGGAAAGTAATCATTTAAAAACCGACATATATTTTCATTACATAAACAACAGAAGCAATGATGACCTGTTCGTCCTTGCCTTTGGTCATGAGAAATGTCGTAAAAACAAAGAAGCTATCGGTCCGATTAAAAAACCCCATTTTCTTTTCCACTATATCATTGGTGGCAAAGGCACATTTGTTTTCAATGGTATTACGCATTCTTTATGCGAGAATGATATTTTCTGCATTTTCCCGAACAATGAATTTTATTATATTCAAGACGCTGATGACCCCTGGGAATATATCTGGATTGAGCTAAACGGGTCAAAGGCAAAGGATTACTGCACCAAATCTCTTTTTTCAGTTGACAACCCCGTATACAAATGTATAGACCCTCATGTTCAATCTAGTTTGAAGGAGATGTTAAAGTGCCCTGATAACGAGGTATCACTGGAGCTTAATTCATTGTCACACCTTTACAAGTTTTTTGCGCAATTGATAAATGAAAGAAATCCGATGATTGGTATAGACAGTTCCAAAAGGGATGTTCATATCAGTCTTGCTATAAAGTATATTGAAAACAATTATTCAGAAAGTGAACTTAGCCTTAAGAAGATCGGCAATCATCTCAGTATCAATCCGAGCTATCTGTCGCGCATATTCAAGGAGATTGTCGGTACTCCGATAAGCAAGTATATTATCGCACTGCGAATGCAAAAAGCCTGTGAATTGCTTGAGAAAAAAATCTATCCTATTAAAAATGTTGCCTATATGGTTGGATATGCAGACCCGCATTTCTTTTCAAACGAATTCAAAAAGCATACAGGTACATCTCCTAAGCATTATGAGGCGGAAGGAAAATACAATGAAATTGAACAAAATACGAATTCGTAAAAATTTTAAAAATGCCTTTTTTTCACTAAACAGGCGAGTTTTGCTGAAGAAAATTTCAGTTATAGCTTTGCTTTTCGTATTTTCCACTGTTTTTTACGGAGGTATCAATAATTTGAAAACATTTGCTTCATCGGATATCGACATAAGCTATCCTAATGCCTATCAGCCATACTCAATGACAAACCCCTCCGGAAAGCCGAATTTTACAGCAGGTCAGATTAGTACTCAAAAATTAAACGGAACAAGTATTCTAAACCAGATTATCGCCGCTGCTAATAATCTTTCAATCAGCCAGTTTACCATACCGGCAGGAAATTATGGGTTTGCTCAGTCAACTAATTACAAAAATGCAGCAACATACGGGTTTTTACTGGACGGTATTAAAAGGCCGGAAAACAATCCATTCACCATAAAAGCACAGGGAGTCACCTTCTGGTTTGATACCATGAGCGCACCTGCACCTAACTGGGGAAGGGCTGTTTATTTTAATAACTGCGAAAACATAATGCTCGAAGGTCTAACAATAGACACGTATGAAAGAAACGCAATCGAAGGTTCACTTTCAGCTATTGATATTCCTAACAACCGCATTGAAATAACACTTTTGGATGGCACCTTTGATAATGAGGCCAAAATTCTGGCGTACCCCGGAGCCGGAGACTCACAAGCCCGCCTCATACCAATCAAACCTGATGGTAATCTGATTGCCCCTCTTTATAACATCAATGATACATGGGGTCCTGAATACCTTTTTATAAGCGGTATTACAAAAAGTGCCACTAACAAATATTGGCTTAACATGCGCAGCAATGTGTTGCTGAATACAATTTTCACCACTAACTGGCTGAATGCCTATGGAAACGAAGGAACATTGCAGCTAGGCGATGGCATCTGTCTTCTATACGGTGTCATGGGTGGTGTTGTTGTAGATAATTCCAAGCAGATTACAATCAAGGATACCAATTGCTATATAGCAAAGGCAAGTATATTTGAAGGTGGAGGTTATGGCAATCACAAATGGATTAATGTTCATTTCTCACCAAGGCCAGGCACCAACCAGATTCTGGGCGGCGGTGAAAACATGTCAGAAGGTCTGCGGGTTGGCTCTACATATGATAATTGCTACTTTGGACTGACTTCGGATGATGCCATCAATATACATGGATTCTGGGGCAAGGCTCTTAATATTAACGGAAATACAACAATTTTTGACCGTGTACCAAGCGGTGTGGCAGTTGGAGATATTATAGAGATATATAATAACAAAAATGGAGCCCTTGTATATTCCTACACAATAAGCGGTATTAACGGCGCTGTCGATACTGATATAAACGGGAACAGGCAAAATGTTGCCGTTACTTTTACGCAGACACCTGATCCGAGTATAGTTTCACAAAACGCTGACCTGTGGGCTAGATATACAAGTGCCGAATGCGCCGGATGGATTGTCAGAAACTGTGTTTTTGAAAGCAACTATCAAAGAATCCTTATTCAGAGCGGTCCGGGGCTTTTTGAGAACAACATCGTTAATTCAATGGGTTCAGGTCTTCACCTCTATGGCAATTTTTACAGCTATGAAGGCGGTTTTCTTAATAATATTACAATTCAGAACAATGTGTTCCTTAATTCATCGCTTTCTCCTAATTCGCCCCCTATAATACTTGAATTCACTAACATGACCACTCAGACACAATGGCCTACCGATATTAGTATACTTGACAATCTATTTGTCAACGCAGGCGGAGAAGCTATAAGGCTTAAAAATGCGAAAAATGTACTCATTGAAGGAAACATAGTTACCAATCCACTAGTCTTTACAGCACTTGCAATGCCTGCAGCTTCTCGTGCATCAACGGTTTTTACCGGATTAAATGTTTCAAATGTAACTGTAAAGGATAACTATCTGTACGAAAAATCTTTATATACAACCGAAAATAAATTCTACAATGGCACTGCGACACTTGCTAATAACATAGCAGTCACCGAGTTTGGTGATACGACAACCCTTGGTGCCAGAGACGCATACTTCGCGCAAAAAACCGCTCAACAAATCATTTCTGCTGTAACCCCGCCTGCCGAAACCGTTTCGGGCAGCTCAAATCTCAACAACCTGAGTGTCGTAGGCTCGCCATTTACTGAAAACTTTACCAAAAATATGCTTTCGCTTTCAAACTTATATAGTTACGACCCGTCTCATTTCAGTATAATTCAAAATTATCAGTCAATATCCGGTAAATCTGTAAAGCAGGATTTTACAAACGCTTCAAATGGAGCCATTTACGCCTTCGCGACTAAAAATAAGCTTGTCACAGGAGGAACCTATACGCTGACTGCAAACTACAAGGTTCTGACAGACATAATGCCCACAAATTTTTATTTCGGATTTACCAGGGATGGGTTTGCAAATCAGATAAATACGAGAGTTGATTTTACAGGTAATGTGAAAAATACGGTTTACACTTTTAAACGTGAATTTACACTCGATTATTTTGATGATTACTATCTTCATTGGTTCAACACCAACGGAACCGATGGCTCTGTCATAGTCATCGATTCACTGATCCTTGAAAGGCTTGCAGCACCAACTCCGATTATCACCTTCAATACTTTGTCGGTTTCTTTGGACAATGTTGTCAGTGGCTTTAGCAAGGATGCCACTTGCTCCGATTTAATCTCTTTACTTACTACAAGAGCCGGAGTCCTCGTTAAATTTTACTACATGGGCACGTTAGAACTCAGCCCGGGGGATTTTGTAGGGACAAACACGACAATGAAAGTTTTCCTTGACAGCGCTTCGCCGCTCTACACCTATACCACTCTCTTGAGAGGAGATACAGACGAAGACGGAAGCATAACGATATCTGACCTTGCTATGATCAAAAGCCATTTGCTTAAGACATCAGCGTTGGAAGGCATCAATCTGCAAGCGGCCGATATGAATTCATCTTCAAGCGTATCAATCAGCGATCTTCTAGCGGTTAAGAAAGAATTAATATTTAATTAGAAAATCATTTATCTATCCAATAACAAAATAAAATATTAATTATGGATAGCATTAGAATTGGTCGATATAGTTAACAAAGCAGCTGTAAACATTGTATTTACAGCTGTTTTTAGGTGTCAGTTGCTATTTTACTTTAGTACTAATAATGACTATATACGATAAAATTCTATATACTAAATAATTCCGGGAAATCTTAGCTCATTATTTCCCATTGCACTGTCTGTTCAAGAAACAATTAGTAATACAGAATAATTTTGTATTGCTTCTTTATTTGTTATAATAGTGTTGTTTAATTGAATTCAACTATATTTTGGAAATTGTGACTATTGCATTTAATATTACTTTTACAACTTAATATGGTAGTGTTACCATTAGCAAAAACTCCATAAAGAAAAATATTAAGGGGGATCATTTATGAAGGCATTGATTACGGGGGCAAGTTCAGGAATCGGCCGCGATCTGGCAATTATTCTGAGCCGGATGGGCTATGAGCTGATTTTGGTTGCAAGAAGAACAGATAAGCTTCTTGAACTGCAAAAAGAACTTAAAACAAATTCAGAACTCATTTCTTTAGATTTATCCGTGGAAGGCTACTGTTATGACCTTTACGAAAAGGTGCAATCGCAAAATATTGATATCCTGGTCAATAATGCAGGGTTCGGTCTTTACGGAGAATTCCTTGGCATTGACCTTTCCAAAGAACTCAACATGATCGATCTCAACATCAAGTCAGTACATATACTTACAAAGCTCTTCTTAAAGGATTTTAAGGAGCGTGACTCCGGGTACATACTTAACGTCGCCTCCTCCGCTGCTTTTCTTCCAGGGCCACTTTTTGCAGGATATTATGCCACAAAAGCATATGTGTTGCGCCTTACCGAGGGGATTTATGAAGAGCTCAGGCGAAAGGGTAGCAAAGTCTATATAGGTGCACTTTGTCCCGGACCTGTACGTACTGAATTCGACATAGTTGCCAGCATCGGTCCGGGCAATAGAGGACTCACCAGTAAATTTGTTGCTGAATATGCAGTAAAAATGATGTTTAAGCGGAAGATGATAATTG
>CAZZCN010000147.1:0-4935 GCA_964652975.1 uncultured Oscillospiraceae bacterium
GTTGCGCTGCATAATTGATAGTAAGGAATGGCTTTGAAACCGATCCGTCGTTAGTGTCTTTCCCATTGACTGCAACATGGTATTCCCTGGCAAATGTCATTGAGGTGGCTAATGCAATGAATGCCAGGAAAATAATTTTCAGAATTTTCATATTTTCTAAGTTCCTAGTAGAGTAAGATGGTAGATGTAATCCTTTACAATTAATTTGTTTATACCGATTTATGGAGTAAAGAATGTTGCTATTTCACAATTTTCACAACAACTGCTTCCTTTTTTGCCAGCTCCGTCCTGAGTTGTTTAGGAATAGTCACTACAATTCCACCATCAACTGGTTTGTATTTTAATTTTTGATTTGAAGCTTGAAGACTGGCTTTTAGTTTGCCTGTGAGTTGTGTAGTAATTTTTGATTTCGGCTTGATTCCTTTCGAATCCTGGACAAGTAGTTGTATGTTATCCAATGCTTTTATAGCAGTTGAGGTGTATACGGCAAGGTCTTTTAATTGCGGGTCATTATAACAGATTTTAGTCTTTTCGGTCAAGAGGAATTCGCCTTGTTTGATTTCAACTTTTTTGGGTTGAGGAATAATACTGATATTTTGAGCAGCCATAAACATAATATGGCAAGCTAAAAGAATGATTGTTGATATGCGAATGTAGTTCATGATTTTGAAAGGGTTAGATCTGTCTAATTTATAGTAAATAGAGTTACTTGAATGCGAAATCCCTGTGCTTTTAGACTGCATAACACATTTACGTAGGTTCGTTTTATTCAACCACGAGGGAAACAATTCCGTATGGCAGCATATCGATTTTACTTCCAGTTTCCTTTCCAGGCATTTCATCGGCAATGCATGCACGTATTGATTTTGGACTGAAAGCAGGAAATGAAAGGTTTACTGTTTCAGGGTCCGCGGATACCGATCGCAGCCTGATAATCATTGATTTGCCATCGACTGAGGTTTTAATAATTGAAATAAAAACGTTGTTATTATCTGTTTTTACCAGTGTTTTGCTTTTTGTTTTTTCTTTCACAGGGGCAGCAATAAGAGGTTGCGATTGTTCCAGACCGAAGCGATTGGCTTTAATGGCATCATATCCGTACATATGTGGTAATATCCGGTACCGGAAATCAATTTTCCCTTCCTGGAAAAGAGGGAAATTGGTGTGCCAGTGATTATTTAAGGCCCAGGAATAGATTGTTGAACTGGGCTGAAGTTTCTGAATCCATTCGGGCGAATTAACAGCCCCTCCAAGGATATTAGCAGTCATTGATCCGCTTTCGAAAGTCGGGGCATCGAGTGAGCACCAGGTAATCCCTTTTTCTTCGTTCGAAATATCGAGCCATCGCTGGAAACAAATCCAGTTGCGGTTGGCAGCAGGCAGTTGGTCAGCATCAATTTCAACCACACCCCAGGGAATATCGATATGTGTTCGCCCATCGGGGACATCAAAAGAAAAACCAAAATGGATTCCTTCTTTTTTAGTAGTAGCTATTTTATCGACCAGATTATCAATTTCTATTTGTGGATTACCGGCAATTACGCGAACTTCACGGGTAAGAGAATTGCAGCCTTCGGCTTTAGATTCTATCCGGATGGATGCAACCAAGGGACCGTTTTCTTTGATTGTGGTTTTTACCTCAGTAGGACCGGAGGCTTTAGACACATTCTCAACAAATTTGTCGTTAGTTAACTGAGCATTTGCTGCATATTGCGGCCCACCTGATGAGGGTTTTCCAGTTCCTGGCAAATACCTGAAACTGTTAACATTACAAGCATCCTTGTTATTCACAAACTCAGTTCCTGACGTATCAATAATGCTAATAATATCACCGGTTATATCATCAATGGTAACTTTTATTAATCGATTATCCAATGTTTTACCATTAGCCATTTTATATCCCGAATCCTTTCCTCTTTCGGTGCTCAGGAAGTAGTTTTTTGCACCAAATGCAGGTACATTGCCAGCTAAAAACACCAATTCGCCGGTGCTTAGCCGCTGTGAAATAACGAAATTGTTTTGTTCATCCTTCACAGAAAGCGCATCTTTACTTTGCTCTTTAGTAAGAGTAATGAGTCCGCCCCGTTGCCAAGCCAAAGTATTAAATACAGCTATGATATTTGATTTTTCCGTTGAAATCGGGGGAAGCGCGTTCGAAAGGAGTTGCTGGCTGCCGGATTCGGCTGTTTTGAAAAAGTTCTGCTTTACCCGCCATATTTCATTTTGCATATCGGCCTGGTCTGGATTCATATAACACCAGGTATGCTCGGAGCCCATAAGCACATTGCGCCATGCTTCATTCGTGCTGGCTCGAGGAGCTTCTTCACCGGTATGAAGCATTGACCACAAAATGTCTGCTTGAATCAGCCGCTCTTTCGAATGTCGGTTCATGGAAGTTTCTTTCGCTGCCGAACCCAGACCATCCGTCCAGTATTCGGTAAAATCACCACGCATCGAAGGAATTATATCTCCATATTTGGTTTCGAATGCTGACATAATATCGGTAGCAGATGAAATTACAAGGTGTGGAAATGCATATTCTTCGTTCCAGCTTTTTACAGCATCGGGTAAATCGGCATCAATAGGTGTATTATCGGCCATAGCCCAAGTCATTGGAAACAAATCATAAGCATAATCATCATTTTGTTCAAGTTCCTTAAGTTTTGTCCATAAATAACTATCAATAAAATTTTCGCGTGGATGATCCGTTTTAACAATCTGCAATAATTTTTCGGGATCTTTTTGCCCGGCCATCAATGGCCAGTATTTATATCCTTTTGCTCTTGCCCCGGGGGTATAATCGCCGGGTTGAAGAAACAGTATTTTCGAAACTCCATCAGGCCCTATCCACCAGAAAGGTTTGAAACTGAATTTGTATGCCAATCCTGTACGATCGCTTCCATTGAAAGGTACAAAAGCATACTTAATCCCGAATTGAGCTGCTATAGGAACAAGTCCCCACGACATACCGGGAATATCAACCTGGACAATGGTTTTTACCGGAACACCTGTCAGTTTTTCAAGGTTCTTTGCATCTCCGAACAAGCTTGGAAATTCTTCGTCGGCAGTAACACTGGTGTTGTCGTTTATATAACCAGCATCGAGGCAAACATAGCCTTTGCGTATGGCATCAAGCACTTCTTCTTTTTCAGCCGGGGTTGCACTTTTTAAATAACGCTCAACTGGCCATATCACCTCCGGATTCCAGACATAGCGGGCTCCTTCCGGGTAATTTGCAGTTTCCTTAGCCAATTTCATTCCGTTTACCAGGTTCCGTTTATGGATAATCTCTACATTTGCCTGGGTGTTTGTATAACCAATATCTACATGCGAGTGAGGATATATAAACACAGTCCATTGTCTTTGCTTTGCCAAAACAAATGGTTTGTTTAATACTTTACTTCCAATTTTTATAGTAACTGCAACCTTTATCTCATTGTCAACACCAATTCCCGAAGGTAAAGTGATTGCAATATTCTGTACTCCTGAGATATTGAAAGCGGTTGTAGTATTTACTTTACGCCCTTCAACCCCGATTTCTATTTCGGAAGAATGATACAATTTACATCCTTTAAATTTAATTTCAACCTCCCGGCCTGGCTTGCCATCGCTGCAATAACGATAAATGCTTGTCGAAACACATTCAAAATCATTGGGTACCGGCAAGTCGTTTTCAGCAACTTCAACCTCTGATACGAATTTTATTTCGCTCAACCCATAAGCTATTCCACCCCAATTCGATTCTGCAGCAATTATAACAGCTTTCAAAGGTTGCTTTAAATTTATTGCAACTTCACTTGCAGTTGCCTTTTTTCCATTAGCCATGGGTAGTTCTATTGTCTTCAATAAAGCCCAGTCAACACCATTTGCTGTTCCATATATGTGGGTTAACTTAAAGCCTATATTCGTGAGGCCAATCTGATTGTGATTCCAAATCAAAATTTTCTCAAATAATTCAGGATCATTAAAATTGATTTTTACCCAGCCTTTAAAAGAAGGCATACCTTCGGCAGGACAACTTGCTGTTGGATTTATCAGAGTATGCCACATGCATTTTGCGAATGCATCGTGGGTATGCTTATCATCTTGTAAACCTGAACCATCAATTAAATATTCTGCTTTAAGAACATCATTACAAAAACTTGATGCCTTTACAGATATTTTATCCATGGGGATTTCATGAGTTATTTGAAATTTTGCGGGTTTTTGCGCAAAAGAATATAACCCGATTAACACAGAAGCAAAGAGGATAGCCTTTTTAAAATGTAGTATTTTCATATTTGAGTGTGCTTTTAAAAATGGCTCTCTTTGTGAATTTGGGGTAAACTTTTTCGCAGATATTTAGCCTTTGATTTTGTTTAAGCTCTTTCCTTTTCAATGTTATTTCGATTTATTTTGTTGAAGCAAAACACAAACTTATCCAGCTACATATTTTTGTCTGGATACCATTGCCAATTCCAATTAAACTTTTTGTTCATTGCTTATTTTTAGCGTTATTAATCATTTACACGATGGGTATGTGTTTTGCAGATTACGGTAATCTCCTTCACGTTTCTATTGACTGGAAGATCGTGGTATGTGTTCTGCTGTCCAAATGCTGATAGACCACCTAACAACAGAAAGTCAAATATGATTTTTTGCTTCATTACCTGATTTTTTTGCATTAATCGCTCACAATCTTTATCACTACAGCCTCTTTTTTCGCCAGCTCAGCTCTTGTTTTCTGAGGTATGGCAACAAGTACTTTGCCGTCAACTGTTTTAATGTTCAATTTTAGTTTTGATTCAAGAAGGGTGGCTTTGAGTTTGCCTGACAAATTTGTTTTGATACTTATTTCAGCAGGTAATTCTATCTCATCTTTGGCAGGCATATAAATAGCGTACACCGCATTATCCCCTTTTGCGGTATAGGCAACTTTGCCTTCAAGGAAGGGTT
>CAZZCN010000148.1:0-4654 GCA_964652975.1 uncultured Oscillospiraceae bacterium
TTAAACACCTCCAGCCTTCTCCAGTTGCTTATTATTGGCACAAGCTGAATTCCGAGTAAAAATGCGAGTCCAAAAACAGTAAGGCTTTGTCCATGAGTATCTGCATGTAGAGTTTTTGGTTGAATTTCCGACATATTTTCAAACATGGCATCGAGTATATAAACCGCTTCATAAACGCCGCATGGGATAAACCTTGAAAAAAGTGCTATGTATTTATCGCTCACGTGGTAGTAAGCAATTCCACCATAACCACCATAACGAATATGATATTCCGACAAGAGATTATTTTCATAAAGATCCCATTTTGTTCCATCAGCTGAAACCGATGAACCATCCCCCCAGTATTTTGGAAGAACAAAATTATTATAAGCGTTAACAATAATTTCAATTGATTTCTGAAGTTTCTCTTCTGTTATATGGCGTTGGTTAACCCATGAAATCTGTCTTCTGTCTAATAATGGAAGACAACGTTCTGTCTGTGATGGTCCGAGAAGACTTCCATAGCAGAAAGTGGAAACAATGTAAGCAAGGTCAGGATTTTTAAGTTTTGTCCGAAGCCCTGATACAGGCCCAAAAACTCTTGTCCAGTTAAGGGCATTTTCTGTGTCAACAAGGACGTCTAAAATATTTCGGGGCTGAAGTCTTTGAAGGAGTTGGCTTCTATGATTTTTAATCCATCCGGGTCGGCAGCAGCTCTAAGCTTTTTCAGGCTCGGAATACCTTTGTCATCAATATTAAATTCTTGATTTTCTGTGTATGTACTGTCTGTATCTTCAGCTTCTTTAAACAATAATTCCTTGATATAATTAATAAAACCTTTTTTTTCAACTGGGAGTCCAACCATTTCACCGTAATGAACAATATTTGAATCGAATTCATCCCACAAAACAAGCCTGCTTCGGTAATCCGAATATTTCTCGCTATTTTCTACACAAATGTCGGTACTTTTCAGAGCAAGAACAATCTGTGAGAATAAACACAGCTCAAAATTTCGTCGGTTGACATTAGAAGGAGTTTGTTGTCGACGTTTTTGATCCGTAACAAAATTCCACCAGTTATCTGGAATCCATGAAAGCTCTTCCATGGTTGACAATTGAGTCTCCTTGTTTTCTTTTTCAGGAGAGAGAGGAATTAAATCGACCCTTCTGTTTCGATGAATTTTTGCAAACTCAATGGCACGTTCCATTGTTGCGTCTTCGCTGGTTGATAAGAACTTGAGACCTGATAGAATATCAAAAAATACTGCACGGGAAGCTTTGAAAATCGGCCAAAGGAACCGGAAATGATTTTTTGCGACAGACTCCAGATGACGATTTGTATATTCCACAAGATCCGGTCTCTCGTCAAATATAGCACTGATAGCAGAAAGTTTCTCGGATTCTGTCCCTTCTCCCGTGCACTTATCATGGATTTCTTTATATTTTGAAATTATTTCGTCAAGTTTTTCCTGATTTTTTTTAAGATACTGTTCAAGCCTTTCTTTCGCCTGATGGTGTATGTTACCCATTTTTTTTATCATGACTTCACACAAATCATCCACGGTACAGTGGGTGGAGAAACGAATTAATGAAGCTACCATTGTACACCGTTTTTTTTCGGCCATGCTGCGAATTCTTGCAGCATCCAGGCTTTTTGCCTCCATGGCAAGGTGACGAAATTTTAAATAGGGAATGTCATCAAGGGCAATATCAAATCCATGAAACTGAAATTGCTGGAACCATGTCAGTCTTTCCAGCAATTTTCTTGCAGTTTTTAATGTTGGTTTTCCAGTGTCTTCTCTGAGAGTATTCCATGCTGATTTTCCTGCATAACCTTCGGTCTTAAAAAGCAGATCAATAATAGTTACCCCTTTCTGTCCCATTAAATCATATGCTTTACGATAAATTTCAGCGTTATTCCTTGCTCTGGCTTGTTTTGCCTCACGTTGAATCATATCAAATTTCGGCAGTTCGCAACGATTGTGTATCATCTCTTCTATGCCAGCATTGATAATATCAACAATATCTTCTTTCGTTTTAGCTGATTCATAAAGTGCGTCTTTCAGGATTTTCCTGGTTTCATCGTTAAGCGGTTTTATCTGGAGGAATTCTAATATTTTCTGTCTATGATCCCACTTGATCCTTGATTGGTCATAATCTGCTAAAGCGGCCATATCAAGAAATTGTCCCAAACAATTAGAAATATATTGTATAATTGATTTCGGTACAGAACAAACCGAAACAAAATATCCAAGTCGTTGAAATGTTTTTAGAAGAATGAAAAAATAAAGGCTTTTTTTATGTTTACGCATAAAATCTTCAACAAAGGAAAGCTCTTCTTGGGTTGGCGTATAAACTTCTGCCAGCTCCTTTTCACTGACACTCGACTTAAAATGTGGGTATACAGAATCAATGATACTCGGCAATTTACACAACTCCTTACGCCTGTCAAAAACGGTGGTTTATGATAGACCCTATTTTTTGTGATAATCTTCTCTGAAATCTTGAAAATTAACTATCAAAACTCATCTCAAAAACAAACTATCAAAGTTGTTTTCTTAAACGAGTTATGATAGTTTTGTCATATCTTAGAATCAAGAGTTTTTATAGAAGGGAAGTTATGAAAAAATGCATTGGGTATATCCGTGTCAGCACAGATAAACAGAATCTTGATTTGCAGGAAGATAGTCTAAAAACGGCGGGTTGCTACAAAATATTTCAAGACATTGCCAGCGGAGTAAAATCAGATCGGCCAGGTTTGGCAGATTGCCTTAATTACATGAGAGAAGGTGATACTCTTGTCGTTTGGAAATCCGATCGTTTAGGACGCTCTACTGTCGATCTTTTAAATATTATTGACGAGCTGAGGCAAAGAAACATTGGTTTTAAAAGTCTCACAGAGGATCTTTTTGATACTACAACCTCAAATGGCAGGCTCGTTTTTGGAATTTTTGCATTACTTGCAGAACATGAACGGGACAGAATTCGTGAAAGAACTATGGCTGGACTTGCCTCTGCCAGGGCACGAGGAAGAAAAGGTGGCCGTCCCAAGGCACTAGCCGATGAAAAAAAAGCATTAGTATTCCAAGCACTACAGAACCGAAATCAAACTGTGATGCAAATTGCAAAAGCTATTGGCGTTGGAGAGGCAACTATTTATCGCTATCAAAAAGAATTAAAAGAACAGGGTCTCCTTAGTTGGGCAAAATAGAAAAACGGAGATGATGATATCCATACTACACGGTGAACTCCAAAGCCTCTACTGCAATATATTAACGAATCGTTGCCATACCCCATGATGTCTTGAAGAGCGTATTCTTTACACCTGTTGCATATTCCATGACTAATTACGGGTAAGCCTTGCTCTTGTAAGGCTATAGCGAACTTATTTGGTGCAGCTTCAAATTCTTTAATAAAGCATCCACAGTAGCTGCATCTGACTTGATAAATCATATTTGTATTTCCTTTTTAAATTAAAAAGGGCATCAGCATAGTTACATGCCAATACCCTTGAAGTTATTTTAATATTATTTTTGAATCAGTCTATTTTGTTGACTACTGGTCCTAGCACATTGAAATCGTGAACTTTTGTTCAAAAGCCCTACTGGTTCAATATGAAATGGTTGCGATAAAAATATAGTAATTATAAACAATTAACTACCAAGTGGCCCCTCATGACATGAACCGTTGCACTACCCCTTCATGGCAATTGCCTCCTGTTGTTAAATTTCGGGAAAAAACGTTCCCTTACTTTAAAGACAGGTTAGTTTATTCACCGATCAGGGGGATGAAGGACTGGGGAAGGAAAATAATGGGTCAAAGTCGCTTGATAAAAATCAGCCAGCCTTTTAGTATTACACAAGGTATGGTCTCCACCACACATCCAACTCGGGCTGACGAAATAATCTGCCCAACAAAGCCTCAACCTGTCCAATGGCCGTTGGACGGTAAAGGAGAATGCGCAGTGTATATTCTGAAAATGCTACAAGATGGATTGTGTGATGGAAGGGTGTGTCAGGGGCGTTCAGATGCTTTATTGGGGTGCTTCTTCTGTGGCGAGGGCAATGCTACTTGGAAGTAAAATAATCCTCTATTTTCACTCTTATAGCGTCTCTGAGATACCCATACCTATGTAAGCTCATCCCCAAATCTTTGGCTACTTCGCTATCATTTATCCCTTTGAGTTTGTTTAGAACGATAGCCTTTTCCGTCGTGTTCAAGGTGTTCATGAAGCGCTCACTATCAATCTTATTGATAACCTGTTCGTCCAACGGGAAGTGGTTGTCGCGGATACACTCGGCGATTACCTTATCTTCGGCATCCCTATCATTCAAAATACAGAATCTGGCTTTTACACGGCTAACAGGATGGGTGTCTATTGAACGACCTATCTTCCATACATCACGTGTCCGCCATCGGATGCGGGTCCGAAGATAGGCATTTGTTGCGTATGGGTCTTTTTGAAGACCGCCCCATATCGCTTCCATAGCTTCCTGTACCATGTCCTCGTTGCGATTAGTTTGCCAGTAAATGAAGTCTTTCAGATCATGGAATCTACTCTCGAATGTTTGCTTAAGTTCTTGAACTGTCATTGGATTTTCCTTTCTGCTGAACGCAAAAAAGGGCAGCCGCCGACGCAAAAGCCAGCAACTGCCCTGTCATAAATAAAAAAAGGC
>CAZZCN010000148.1:4664-4926 GCA_964652975.1 uncultured Oscillospiraceae bacterium
TAATAGCCAACCGCCCATTAGTTAAAATTTGTAAGTTGTTTTAGTTGTTTATGTTTGCCACCTCTTAGCTTTATAGAATAGTTACTACCTCCTTATTGCTATGATGTTACGGTTACAATGCCTCATAAAATCTGATGCTTCTACTCGATCAAGTTGTTCAATACCTTTGTTAAAAATACGCCTGCTGTGCACCTCAAGTCCCTCTACTGTCAGATTCTTTTGTCTGGCAATGATGTAGAGAATATGCATCTGCCTCTGACTG
>CAZZCN010000149.1:0-4906 GCA_964652975.1 uncultured Oscillospiraceae bacterium
AAATAAATTCGGAAGACAACACAAAATAGCACAGCTAAGTTGTAAGTAAGCCGATATACCGAGAGTAATCTTGGTGTATCGGCTTTTTTGATTTTATTTCAATTAGTGTAAACAAACCTATGAAAAAATAGTCAAGAAAATAAACTAAATGAAGTATTGCATTTTTTATAAATGCTTCATTATCAAAGAGAGGTATAACTATGAAAGAATTTGTTAATAAATTTAAATTGCCAAGGTATGTTGTCGACATAATTGAAAGCAGCAGTGAGGTTTTTTTCCCGCAAACCAGAGAAGAGATTATCGCACTTGCATTAGGCAGCAAGGATAATGACTTTTTCAGCGTTGAATACGACGTTGAAGGATTTGGGAGAATCACCGAAGCAAGTGTTACCCGCTGCAAAAACGGCGCTGTAGTAAACTATCCGGACGACTATATGCGCAGACGTGACCCGGACTGCCTGCTGGTCGCAGACGACAACGATACAGACAAGCCCAAATATGATGATATCTACAACGAGGATTTCGAGCCGTTAAGACAGGCGACATTTGAATGGCTGAAAAAGCAAAGTCTGGTTATACTCCCTTTCAAAGCAGGTGGCCAGGAGTACGGCTATGATTCACTTCTGATCGCTCCGGCAAATGCAGCGTTTTTCGCCTGCGGTCTGGCTGATTTGCAAGGATTCATCGGTATAAACGACATCACCAAAAACTTTACCCCTAAAGCAATTATTTTTCTGGCTCCGCCTTTCAGGCACACCCATTTTAACGGAAAGCAAATTGTTATCCATAACAGACTTGAGAAAATTCACGAGCTGTTTTCATACAATCTGTATCCGGGACCCAGTGCCAAAAAAGGCATATACGGTGTTCTTCTTAATATCGGGGAAAATGAAGGCTGGGTCACAGTTCATGCCTCGACTGTCAAGGTTATCACCCCTTATGACAATGAGATTGTAATTATGCATGAAGGCGCATCTGGTGGCGGAAAAAGCGAAATGATCGAAAATATACACAAGGAAATGGACGGGCGAATTATTTTAGGGCAAAATATAGTAACCGGCGAGAAAAACTATATTGAGATAATAGAACCCTGCGAGCTTCGTCCGGTTACCGACGACATGGCACTTTGTCATCCCAAAATGCAAAACAAAAGCAAAAAGCTTGTCGTAAAGGATGCCGAGCAGGGATGGTTCTTGAGACTTGACCACATAAAAGCATATGGAACAACCCCCCCAATACGAAAAAATATTTACGCAGCCGTCTGAACCGCTCATATTTTTGAATATCCAGGGAGTTGCAAAGTCTACGTGTCTTGTATGGGAGCATACAATTGATTCTGACGGGACTCCGTGCCCTAACCCGAGAGTAATCCTGCCTCGCCGATTGGTTCCTAATGTTATCAACGATCCAGTCGAAGTTGATGTAAGAAGCTTTGGCGTAAGAACTCCGCCATGCACAAGAGAGAATCCTTCCTACGGAATCTTAGGCATGTTTCATATTTTGCCGCCTGCGCTTGCCTGGCTGTGGAGACTGGTCGCACCAAGGGGACATAACAACCCGAGCATTACGACTTCCGTTGGTATGAGCAGTGAGGGGGTCGGGTCTTATTGGCCATTTGCAACCGGTAAAATGGTGGAGCAGGCCAACCTGTTGCTGGAGCAAATCGTTAGCTCAACCAATACAAGATACGTTCTTATTCCTAATCAACATATTGGAGCATATAAAGTTGGATTTATGCCACAATGGATTGCAAGAGAATACATTGCCCGCAGAGGAAGCGCAAGATTCAAGCCGGAGCATCTGGCACAGGCACGCTGCCCGCTGTTAGGTTACAGACTGGAGTCTATAAAGGTTGACGGACAGTACATCCGAAAAGCCCTTTTGCAGCCGGAATTGCAGGCAGAGGTGGGCGTTGAAGGCTATGACGAGGGTGCGAGAATATTAACCGAATTTTTCACAAAGGAAGTTGCGAAATTTGATACTCCTCTACTGAATCCGCTTGGACGAAAAATAATAGCGATGTTTCTGAATAATGCATCTGTTGAGGATTATTCTGATTTACTGCCAATGAACTATTAGAGGTGTCATGAAAAAAATCATACATGCTTTGAATAATTTCTTTTATGCAATAAAACTCTATCCTCAAAAATTCTTGACATGTAAAATCCAGGACTATAAGTGTATCAAATATGATATAAAAGCGTCATACATATCGAATAAATGAGTTAAAAACAGCATAAATTGACAAAATATATCAAATATGATAACATATACTCAACTTTGACTATAAGGGGAAGTATATTATGTTTGATGATGAAGAAAAGCGCAAGCAATGGCGACAGTCTATAATTGATAAACTGGTTCAGGCACGAGTTGAGAAAGGGTTGACACAGGCTGACTTGGCAAAGCTTGTTGGTATGCAACCCTCCAACATATCACGGTTAGAAAATGGAGTCCACAGCCCGTCACTGGATTTGATTTTAAAAATTGCATCCATCCTTGAGGTGGATATTAATATAAATAACCCTGAAAAGACTGTTATTTCAGAATCAAACATATATGAGCTGAGGATCTATGATGAAACTCTGCTTTCCTTTTCACTAAATGTGACAGAACTTGAAGGCTTGAAAGCACATATTATTCATATTACAGATGAGAATTCGGTACACCTTCCGATTGAAATGCCACTCACTGATGAAGGACTTCTTCGTTGGCTTAATAAAAGAGTTATCCCTAAGAACAGAACATTCGTAGACGAAATTTTGAAAACCTTGAAATTGTCAGCTAACGATACCAAAGGTATTATTGATGTTTGTAAAGGATTATCTCTTAATGACAGCTACTGGGTCGTTCCACAGAATTTTGAAGGAAAGTTTGCTAGATATAATCTTTACGAAAACCGGTTCTCCGAGATGTTGTCCCTCGTAGCCTACACGGGTATGGGTCATAGTAATGCTGTCTTTACCACTTCCCCTGAACTTACAACAAATGGAATGCTTCCTAAGGCATGGCGTTTTATAGAGAAAGAAGGGATTTATCTTTATAAAAGAGGTACTACCGGTGCGGCCAATACAGGAAATGAACCGTTCAGCGAGTATTATGCATCACAGATTGCAGAAAATATGGGACTTAAAGCTGTTCACTATGAACTGGAAAACTGGAAAGGCATTTTAGCATCAAAGTGCAAGCTTTTTACGGACATTGATACTGCTTTTATCCCGATAGGCCGAATTGTGACGGAAGGTGGATTAAAGCCCTGCCTTGATTATTACAATGAACTTGGTGATGATTTTTATGAACAGATTTGCAGCATGCTTGTTTTTGATGCTGTAATTTATAATGAGGACAGACATTTTGGTAACTTCGGGTTGCTCCGCGACAACCAAAGCGGAAGTTTTATATCTCCAGCGCCCATTTTTGATAATGGCTTATCGCTTTTTAATTATGGTATGCCTGATGATTTTAAAGATTTGGACGAATATGCAAAGACTCGCAGCCCTGCATATAGAGGGACAACCTTTGAGGGGATTTGTAAAAGTGTAATGGGCAGAGTACAGGCAGCACAGTTACGAAGGCTTATAGGATTTGAGTTTACAAGACACCCCCGGATAAATCTTCCTGAGGACCGTTTACAATCTATGGAAAAGCACCTGCAAAAGCGGGTTCGCAATTTGCTGGCACTTGAAAGAGCGAAATAAATATTTTTGATGGCAGGTTTATAAAATTCCCGATTATTCAACATAGCAATGGCAGATTTTTCTGAAAATTGGCAGTTTTCTGCGAATTTCAGGAAGTCTTTTCTTTTTCCCCTGGTACAGTTTCCATTCCAAACATTGCCAGCGCTTGGTTTACTTTATCGAGACGCATGGTTTCCTTTCCTTGTTCCAGCTCTCTGACAAAACGTAATCCCAGACCAGACCGCATCGCAAATTCTTCCTGTGTCAATCCTGCTTTTTTTCTTTCTTCTTTTACAAATTTACTAATTGTATTCATATATAAGATAATACCACCGATAGGGTATAAATACAAGCAAATTATAGTGACTTACTCCCACCACCTTTAGAGGTGGGGGCTTCTTGGGAAGTACAAACTAACGTTTGCATTATTACCAAGCTAACTCCGCTTGTCCAGCGGTTCTTTTTATTTATTTATTTAGTTTACAACAGATAGATAATCAGGCTATTCCCAGAATTCGGAGTCCCTCGTCTCTCAGATTCATTGCAGCATTGATATCCCTGTCCAGCACCTCGCCGCAGACCGGACATTCCCAGATGCGGTCCGCTAGGGTTAGCTCCCTGTTCCTGTAGTGACATGAACTGCAAAGCTTGCTTGAAGGAAAGAACCTGTCAACTACTATCAGCTGCTTACCCTGCGCTTCAAGCTTGTACTTGAGGAATGTCTTCAGCATTCCGTATCCATTGTCGAGTGTGGATTTACCAAGGTGCAGACACTGTGCGAGACTTCGCATGTTAAGGTCTTCTATCACAACTGCTGCATAGACATTGGCTATCTGCCTAGATGCTTTGTGTAGGAAGTCCTTCCTTTGGTTAGCTGTCTTTTCGTGTAACTTTGCCACCTTGATCCTTTGCTTGTTTCTGTTGCTTCCGCCTTTCTTTCTTCTGGAGAGTTTCTTCTGTTCCTTTGCAAGCTTGTCTTGTGCCTTTCTATATAGTCTCGGATAATCTGGATTGTTGCCTTCACTGTCTATGTACAAAGACCTTGATGAATAATCAAGTCCTATTACATTGTCTGGTGATGGTATAACAGTCTTTATATCCGATTCATATTCAAACAGTATGGATATATAATAATCCCCCTTGGGAGTCTGGCTTATGGTTGCTGACTTTAATATACCATTATCAGGAAATGGACGGTGAAGCTTTATTCTCATATCCTTTAGCTTGGG
>CAZZCN010000150.1:0-4705 GCA_964652975.1 uncultured Oscillospiraceae bacterium
CTTTTTTCAAATCCGATATTTGCAACAGGAGCCGACCCATGGGTTATCTACAGGGACGGTTTTTACTATTACTGCGGCAGTGATGGCGACCGTACAATATTTGTCATTAAATCAGCTACGCTTACAGATTTTGACGAAGGGTTGAGAACAAATGTTTATGTTGCCCCCTCTTATGGACAAAGCGCAAAATTCAACGTCTGGGGACCTCACCTCAATTACATCCAGGGTAAATGGTACATTTATTACTGTGCTCAGCCTGTAGATGATCCTAACTTTGAAAATATGCGGATGTATGTACTTGAAGGCAGCAGCGACAATCCTCAAGGAAGTTATATCGATAGGGGAAAACTTAGCCTTTATGCGCCGGGTACTGATAACTGGGCGATAGACGGATCTGTACTTGAAAGAGCTGATGGAACCCTTTATATGACATGGTCAGGAATTACTAATTTTACTACACTTCAACAAGATACTTATATAGCAAGAATGGATTCTCCCACCGCAATTACTTCCGGGACAGCAGTTCTTATCTCAACACCCACACAAGCATGGGAAACGCAGTCCCGGGCAATACAGGAAGGACAAAGACCGATTTTTGTCGACAAAAACGGAAAGACGATAATCGCTTATTCCGCTAGTGCGAGTTGGACAGACAAGTACTGCCTTGGTACGCTTACTAACACAGACGGAAATTTTCTGACCCCGTCATCATGGGTCAAATCAAGCGGAGCTGTTTTTAAAAGCAGCACTGAAGTATTTGGACCCGGAGGCGCATCGTATGTAAAATCACCTGATGGCACAGAGGATTGGATAGTTTATCATGCCAAAAAGTACAGCGGGTCTAAGTGGGACAGGACAATTCACGCACAAAAATTCACATGGAACATTGACGGATCACCTGATTTCGGAACACCACTGAAAGCAGGCGTGTTGTACGCCTCTCCATCCGGAGAATCAGAATCGATAAAAATGGGTTGGGGTAATTCCGTATATGGCGCAAAAGCCAATGGAACATGGAGCTACTTTAGCGATGCCGAAGTTTCCTGCAAGTCAACCGGATCCGTGTGGCCTAACTGGGCAAAGACATTCAGGGGCGATACAAGATTAAGGGATTATACTTACGAAGTGGATCTAAAGCTTATACAGAAAGGTATTTCGACATCTTTCCCTAAGTATGGAATCTATGCCTGTTACAAAGATGAAAATAATTATGTAGTTGCCGTCTTGGATCAGACCACAAGCCAATTTGTCACCTATGCAGTTGTCAATGGTATCGCCCAGGACTGGCAGGGAACATCCTTAACAATGAATTATTACGCGTATCACAATATGAAAATCACAAAACTCGGGTCTTCGTTTGATTTTTATATTGATGGTACATTGATGCATAGTAGAACTTTTAACATCCCAAACGGGCAGACAGGGCTTGTGACGGAAGATGCAAAAGCGGACTTTAAAAATGTAAAGGTTAACAATTACGGCTGGTTCGAATCCCTTTCAGGAACACCGGTTACAGGTGCCTGGACATACTACAACAATAACAGCGCAAGCCTTACATCGCTTGGGAACAACTGGCCGGACTGGGCTAAGACATTTATTGGCAATTCTTATCTATATGACTATTCGGCAAGCGCCAGCATGAAACTGGTTGCCAAAGGAACAATAGCCGATTATCCCAAATACGGTATTTTTGCCTGCTATAAGGACGCCAATAATTATGTCGGTGCATTTCTGGAGTCTACTACCAGACAATTTGTGACCTATGCAGTAATCGAAGGAATCGGGCAGGAATGGCAGGGATCAGCTGTTAACACAAATTATACAGACTATAACAATATCAAGGTTGAAAAAACAGGATCAATATTTAAATTTTACGTTAACGGATCATTGAAGCAAACAAGAGTATTCAATATTGCTTATGGGCAGATCGGTCTGGTTGCCGAAGATGCAAAGGCTGATTTTAAGAATGTAAGATTTGACAGCAACATTATTTCAGGAATAGCACAGAACTCCACGGTTGCCAGTCTGTTCCAAAATATTTTCATTAATACTGATACCCAGTTGCAAACGAAAAATTCAGACGGTGTGCTGCTTTCAGAGCAGAGTATAGTCGGCTCAGGCTCAACGGTGGATGTTCTGATAAATGGAACCAGCGACAAAAAATTTACGCTTATCATTTACGGCGATACAAATTCAGACGGCTCTGTCAACATTGCCGACCTGACAGCAATAAAGGGGCACATACTTAAAATATCTTCACTTGAAGGTGTGGATTTCATAGCAGCCGACATGTTCAAAAAGGGACGAATATCGATCAACGATGTGCTACAGGTAAAAAAGGTGCTTCTGGGGTTGACATAGTTTAATTTTGGCGTGATCTGTATATGCTGCAAAAATCTTCATTAAAACAATGTTTTGGTAAAAAAGTTTTTAAAGCAGAAAGCAATACAAAAATTCTAAAAATTCTACACAAAAAAACACGTCAAAAAGCACTTAAAAAGTGGTAATTCTGGCGTAAAATTCTGCCTTGACAGCAGGTCACTAAAATCATATAATTTTAGTGTCGTTTAAATAAATGGCGCCCATTATTAGGTGAGGCTCCTACATGGATATATGCTACTACCCGGAAACGTCGAGAGACGCCAATGGGTCAGCAGGTTTTGTCGGATTAAGGCATAACCTAATGTAGCTGGTTTTTAAGACCTATGCCATCTAGTGCCAAAGCTCAATTAGGAAGGGGGATGAATTCATGCTCGAAATATACATTTCGAAAACTCAAGAAATCAATGGCAAGATTGTTGCCAACCTAGAGAAGATTGACCAGATCGAACAGGATTGCTGGGTTAATCTGTATGCTCCGACCGAGGAGGAACTGCAGTATGTTGAGACTACTCTTAGCATTCCGTCAGAATTTTTAAGATACCCGTTAGACGAAGAAGAGAGACCTCGTATCGACCTTGGAGACGATGATGAACAGATGCTTATTATCGCCGACTTGCCATATGTCAAGAGAGAAGGACTTCATCTCAAATATGAGACGCAGCCCCTTGGTATTGTTATTGCAGACAGATGCATAGTTACGATTTCTTTGCGTGAGGCAAGCGCACTTGACCAGTTCAAATCGAACCGGGTAAGGGATTTTAGAACTGGATATAGGACCCGCTTTACTTTTCAGATAATGTTTGCAGGAGCCAAGGACTACTTGAAATTCCTGCGTTTCATGGACAAGACTATTGATGCTGCAGAGCGCCAGCTGACCAAGTCCATCAGTAACAAGGAACTTTTCAAATTAATGGAACTAGGCAAGTCGTTGATTTATTTCTCTACTTCACTGAAGTCCAATGAAAGCGTACTTGAAAAGCTTCGTCGCGGCAAATTCATCAAGCAGTACGAGGACGATCAGGATTTGCTTGAGGACGTACTGATTGAGTACAGCCAGGCTCACGAAATGGCAAACATTTATGCATCGATTATCAACGGAACCATGGATGCATATGCTTCCATCATATCTAACAACCTTAATGTTGTTCTGAAATTCATGACAGGCATGACAATCGCGTTGGCTGTGCCGACTATGATATTCAGCTTTTTCGGACAGAATTTCCCGATGCCGTGGGATAACAAGGCTTCATTTGCACAGCTTCCCTGGCCGTTTATTGCAGTAATAGGAGGAGCGGCGATTATATCGTTGTTGACGGTTTGGTGGTTGAAGCGAAAGGACATGATGTAGGAGGCAGAATATTGTGAAAATTCCGTAAACGTCATTTGACAAAGTGTTTAATGACTTACTGCGTTGCAGAAAGTTGTGAAATTTGATGAAATCAGATTAACTGTGGAAATAAATGCGTAAACGACAGGAAATCTGCCTAAGCAGATTTTCAATAGCTAAAACTTTAGTTTTAGCGTTGCCCTTTGTCTTGCGAAATTTTTCCAATATTCTGAAATATAGATTATATCGGTAAATAAACGGAATATATATGGGAGATGGATATGAAAAAGTCACAATCCAATATAGTCTTGGTCTTAGGGCTGGTTTTGATATCAGCTGTTTTGTATATTGCGCAGATATTTATTTTTCACAAGCCCGAAAATACTGCATTTTATATTTTTCAAGATCTTGCCTTTCTTCCATTGCAGGTTGCGATAGCGACGCTGTTTTTGGACAATCTTATAAGCGCCCGGGAGAAAAAGGAGCGCCTTAAGAAAATGAACATGGCGATCAATACTTTTTTCGGCGAGATGGGTACCGACGCTATTCTTATTTTCAGGGAATTCGCAGTCGACGACGAAGAGCTTAAGGAACAGCTTGCTATCACGGTAAGATGGACCAATAGCGATTTTAACAAGGCAAGAAAGACTGTGAGCGCCTATGATTTCAAAATGGATAGCCGCAGGCACGACCTTGTGGAGCTTAAATCATTTCTTTGCACGAAGAGGTATTTTCTACTTAGCATGCTCGAGAACTCCAATTTGCTTGAGCACGATATTTTTACAGATATGCTTTGGGCGATTTTCCACATGATGGACGAACTGGTTGCCAGGACTGATTTTACACAATTACCCGAACACGATTCCGAACATTTATCTGTAGACATCAAGAGGGCTTACACGACACTCCTTATCGAGTGGATTTATTACATGCAGCATTTAAAGACGGACTATCCGTATCTTTTCTCGCTTGCACTGCGGCAGAATCCTTTTGATG
>CAZZCN010000151.1:0-4703 GCA_964652975.1 uncultured Oscillospiraceae bacterium
TTAGTAAAATAAGTAACATATATCTTTTCATATCATCATCTCTCCTTAAAATTTAAATTATTTTCTTTTCATATAATGATTAACACTTACTGTGATTTCAGAATAATTCATTAGTCGCTTACAAATATATTGTATAGTAGATAGTTGATAGTTTATATTATTCCTTTAGTTGCCCTCTATACCAGTGTTTGCGACAAAGTCCTACGTAATTGTTGTTGGCACCAATGACAATTTGTTCGCCGTGTTTTAGGACAACACCATTTTCATCAAATCTCGTGTTAAAAGTTGCTTTTTTTCCACACCAGCATATTGTCTTAACCTCTTCTATTGTGTCTGCCATTGCAAGCAATCTTTCAGAGCCTGGAAATAGCTCCCCACGAAAATCTGCACGAAGTCCGTAACATATTACAGGAATGTTAAAATCATCAACAACCTTTACTAGATAATCAACCTGATCGCGAGTAAGAAACTGAGATTCATCTATTATCAGGCAATGATTATCTTTAACAATTTCGTCGGTAAGATCATCAAAAAGCACACAGTCATGCTTTAGTCCAATTCTTGATCCAAGTGTTCTTTGTCCGTCTCTATTGTCCAAGGCGGGTTTTACTAAAAGAGCTTTCTGTTCGCGTTCTTCATAATTATATTTGACCATTAGTGCATTTGCTGTTTTCCCCGATCCCATTGCACCGTATCTAAAATATAGTTTTGCCATTATTCCCTCCTGATATAATTTATATTACACTTATCGTTTAGTGTTTTTAGATAAATTTTTTATTATTTTACACTAGCCACAACAATTTCCGGCCTGTTAAACAACCTTTGCGGAATTACGCTATTGCCAAGGCCTCTGCTGATTATCATGGCAGGCAGTTTACCTGTTGTACCATTTGAGGCGGATAATGAATTTGAATAGCTACTTATGTTGGATATATTATTTGTATTGTTATTTACACCGGGTTGTGAATTTGAAGGGCTGTTTGTTACAGATAGTGAACTTGATTCACTTTGTATACTCGAAATACTTTTCGACTTATTAATCGTCTGAAAATAGTTGTTGACCACTTTCTCATCGTCTGAAAAATGTACGCCCTCATATAGCATAGGGAAAAATCCCTGTCCCGGCGAAAACACTCCGCCGATAAAAGGCAGCCTGAACTGCCCGCCATGGGCATGTCCGGTAAAAAACAAGTCGAATTTCATATTTTTATAAAAGAAATCCCTTGGATAGAAGAAATTCTCCGGGTAATGGCCAAGTACTATTTTCAGACCATCCATGGATTCAAGACTTTTAAATAAATCAGCTTGTTCTTTTGAGTTGAGAGATACTGTTGCTTCATCAAGTCCCAGTATATTAACATCTCTCCCCTTTACTTTAATGGTCCTAATTTCATTTTGCATGATTTTTATATTGTATTGCTGTAAAATTTCAACCCATTCGGTCATATTTCCAAACCAGTGTTCGTGATTGCCCGAAATATAAAAAACAGGCGATACTGATTCGATTGTGTTTATAAGTTTTGCAAAAAAGGCTAGATCCTTTGTATCCTGGTCGATCCAGTCACCGGTAATAACGACAATGTCAGGAGCTATATACTTGATTTTGTGAATCAGGTCATTATTGTTGCCGCCTAGATAATTTCCGTGCAGATCGGAAAGATGGACAATTTTTATAGGGTTCGTGTTAGCGGCGGTACTATCCTTCGAACCGGTTGTTTTGACCGAGTTCAATTCTATGCTATAGCTTGTGACTCCGATCCAGTTATTCTGTGCATAGAAAAAAACGCAAATGATTGCAACCAGAAGAGTCACGGCAAATACTAAAATTGCATAAAATACTCTGGTATTTTTAAAGCCCGGAATTGTCTTTTCAGTTTGCATTTTATATCACCTTGTTAAATATATGTCCATTCACTTGTAGATTAGCAACCCTAATGGGTAAAATCATAGACAGTGCATGTATCATATTGTGACTTTGACGCCGTATAGCGTTGTTTTAAAACATTCATAGAATGTTGGAAAAACTTCGCTAGACAAGGCGATGGGAATTTCAAATGAGAGGTGCAAAGTTAAAACTATGTTTTAACTTCTGGAAAATCTGCAAGTAGCAGATTTTCTGTTTCACTTTATTTGTAACTGATATTTGAAATTCACATCAACGACGTATAGCGGTGTTTTAACACATTCTATTTTTTGTTGGCTTTTTGCCAGGCAATAGCAAACGCCGAATTTGAATCCATCTTCTGCTCCTGTTGCTTCTGCATATAGCTCTGCACTTCCCTTTTCGAAACGCTGTCGTTGCTTTCGGCCATGCGCTTATTGAATGCAATATACTTTTCGCGGAAGCCGCATTTGCATGTGTATATCTTCTTTTCACCTTCTCCAAAAACCTCAAGCTTCTTGTGGCAGTTCGGGCACTTGGCGTTGCTGGTGAAAGATAGGTTTTGACGGTATCCGCACTCGCGGTCCGAGCAGACTAGCATTTTGCCTTTCTTGCCGTTGATCTCTAGTAAAAACTTGTCGCAGTTCGGGCATTTCTCTTTTGTCAGGTTGTCATGACGATATGAGGCAGAGCTCACCTTGATATTGCCGATCAGTTTTACAACATAGTTCTTGATATCTGTTGAAAAAACCTGGCTCTTGCTTGTCCCCTTGCTTATTGCTGCTAGCTTTTGCTCCCAGGCGGCAGTAAGCTCGGGCGATTTAAGCTCCTCAGGAACGAGTTCCAATAGCTGTACTCCTTTGCCTAACGGGAAAATATCCTTGCCCCTGCGCTCTATATAATTAGAATTAAAAAGCTTCTCGATAATATCAGCCCTGGTCGCAGGTGTCCCGATTCCTTTTGTTCCGTCCATAAAAGTTCGCATTTCGTCGTTTTCGATGAATTTGCCGGGGTGTTCCATAGCTGAAAGCAAAGTAGCTTCGGTGTATCTGGCGGGTGGTTTTGTCTTGCCGGTTCCTGTATTGACTTTTATTACAGGAAAGGTGTCTGAGAATTTGACATTCGGAAGTGTCTGTTCTTTCTCTTCAGGCTCGGTTTCTGATTCTTCGGTATCTACTGCCGAATATATATTTTTCCATCCCATTGACTTTACGATTTTGCCTTTTGCATAGAAAAACTCATCGGTTATCTGAGCTTTTATAGATGTCTGCTCATATTCGAATCCCGGGCTGAGCACAGCGAGAAAGCGTTTGACGACCAGATCATATATGTGTTTCTCGTCATTGGTCAGTCGCGAGTAGTTGACATTCTGTTCTGTGGGTATGATCGCGTGGTGGTCGGTTACCTTGCTGTCATCAACAAAGCGTTTCGAAGCGGTGATCTTGGTTTTCATTATAGTATTGACATGCGTTGCATAACCTGCGGCTGATACACTCTTTAATCGCTCTGGAATTGTTGGGACAATGTCCGTTGTCAGGTAACGGCTGTCGGTTCTGGGATACGTGAGAAGCTTGTGGATTTCGTACAGACTTTGCATTATGTTAAGTGTCTGCTTAGCGGTCAATGAATACTTCTTGTTAGCGTCGCGCTGCAGTTCTGTGAGATCGTACAAAAGCGGAGCGGATTCAGACTTTTGTTCCTTTTTGACCTCAATGATTTTAGCGGTTCCGCCTGTTATTTTCGCTGCGATTGCGTCGGCCTTCTCTTTTTCGAAAAGTCTCGACTGATTGGTCGCCTTGTCCTTCCAGATTACATTGAAATCCTTTAGATTCGCTGTTATGGTATAAAATGTTTTAGGGACAAACTTTGTTATTTCGTTCTCGCGCTGCACGATAATTGCCAGAGTGGGCGTCTGAACCCGTCCGGCGTTAAGCTGAGCATTGAATTTGCACGTAAGTGCACGGCTGACATTAAGTCCCACGAGCCAGTCCGCTTCGGCGCGACAGTACGCCGACTGGTAAAGGTTTTCGTATTCTGTCGCCGGACGGATTTTGCTAAACCCTTCCTTGATGGCATTGTCCGTCTGTGAAGAAATCCACAGTCTCGAGATTTTCTTTTTGAATCCTGCCTTCTGTATAATCCAGCGCGCGACAAGTTCTCCTTCACGTCCCGCATCGGTTGCTATGACCAGTTCGTCGACCATCGGGCTGTGAAGCAGCGTTTTGACAACTTTGAACTGCTTGCTGGTGTCTTTTATAACCACCAGTTCCATTTTGGGTGGAATCATCGGTAGGGTTTCCAGATCCCATTTTTTGTACTGGTCACCGTAAAATTCAGGGTCTGCCAATGTAACCAGGTGTCCCAATGACCAGGTCACTATGTACTTGCTGCCTTCTATGTATCCGTCCCTACGGTCATGAGACCCGAGGACTCTCGCCAGTTCTTTGCCAACCGACGGTTTTTCTGCCAAAACTAAAATTTTGCCCATCATTATCTTCTTTCTATAGTTATTTTGTTGTTTATAATTTTATTTTTCAAATAGACGCCTGCTCATGCATTTTTAGCAAAGCAAAACTAATCTGTGTAGATTATAACTTTTTATCAACACAAAAACAATTGCTAATATGCACCTGAGTGGGATTTTAACACTACATTTAAATATTAGAAGTTGGAAAAATTTTGTTAGACAAGGAGATCGCTGTTTCAACTGAAGGAGCATATGGGTTATATGTGACTGAGGTTTGAAACAGTTATCGACGCAGTATAACAGAATTTTAACACTTCTAATCAGATGTTTCTTTTGCCGGTAACCTGACTAACA
>CAZZCN010000152.1:0-4411 GCA_964652975.1 uncultured Oscillospiraceae bacterium
TATTCCTGGTTAAAGCTGTCAGGGTCACCATAAAGCGCAAGCTTATCGAAGGCATTGTCTTTAAATCTGATATTCTCATAAGTCAATGCCGAACCCTGTTCCTTGAACCAATAACGGTCTGTTATTGTAGCGGCATTTGTCTTCAGGACAAGCTGTGCATCGGACTCTGTGACAAGGCGCAGAGCTTTCTTCAGCAGTCTCGAGTTAGTGCGGTGTCCATCAATAGCACGCTCTTCAAGCCAGCTTTCGAAGTCGTTGAATTTTTTGAAAAAAAGCGGCAGAAGGTTATCTTTGACAGGAACAATTTTAGAATTGACTATATCGGCAACTAAAACATCCCCGGACAGTAAATGTCCATTAATAATCATAGATACGACCTCCTTTACAAATAATTCTTCTTTGTGGTTTTATATACTCTCTTGTAGCAAGAAGTCTCCCTCTTCACTAATCTACCTTGCTCGCTAAAGCGAGAAGATAAGGTGGGAGATGAATTGCTACCAGTGCCTTGTAGGTTATTATAAAACAATTTCCGTTGTATTGCTATAACCAAAATATGCCGGTTATTCCTTATAACAATAACATAGGGGCGTAAAAGATATAGCTAAATCTATAACGAAAGGATAACAAAATATTAAGCATTCGTAACCATTCAAAAAACACATAATAACAAGTGATTATAAATTGTAATTTCGTAAGAATTCTGGTGTAATTACATTGGTAATAAAGACATTGAATAACTGATATTATTCCATATACGACAAAACAAACAATTGGGGGAATAATAATTCTCATAGATAACAATAGGCCTTTGCCACAAAGTGATTACTTTATTGGGAATATCACCTTGAAGATAGCTCCTCCGGCCTCAGAGTTAAACACACTGATCTCGCCGTCCAATGCTATTACAGCTGTCTTGGCAATGGCGAGTCCAAGTCCTGTCTGTCCGCCTTCCCCTTTGTAGAATCTGTCGAATATATGGCTGAGGCTTTCGTCACTTAGCCCGGAGCCGTCATCCTTTATCTCTATTACGGCATTTGATTTTTCTTTCTTGACTGAGATTTCCACTGTGCTTTTCGCGTATCTTATGGCGTTGCTTGCAATATTAATGATGCACTGTGAAAACAGCGATTCGTTGTAATCAATCTTGACAGGCTTCGCGGCAGGAGAAAATATAATCTTCTTGGACTCTTTCAGGGCAAGTCCGTTCAATTTCTGAATATATTCCTTCATGATTTCATTTAAATCGACAATCTCAAGCTCCTGCATATAGTTTTGGTTTTCTATTCTGGAAAGTGTCAGCAGCTCAGTAAGTATTCTGCCAAGTCTCAGGCTTTCGCTTTTAATTATACCGGCGGCTTCCTTCGGGTCGGCAAACAGACCGTTTTCGATGCCTTCTGCATATCCTTGTATAGACATGAGGGGAGTCTTGATCTCATGTGATGCATTCTGCAAAAAAGCCTTTTGCGCCTGGTCATAGGCTTCGAGTCTGCCAGACATGTCCTGCATCTGCTCGCCAAGATTGGCAAATTCCAAAATATCACTCTTGTTCTTAGGAATATACCGCTTTCTCTCACTAATTTCTTTTGCCGCTTCGCAAAGCTCCTTGACAGGCCGGGCGACACGGTTTGATATCTTGACGGCAAATATTGCACCTATTATGACACCAAGAACCATTATTGAAAGCAGGACAATATTAAGATACATGAAAAGGTTGTCGGAGGTATTCATGGATGACACAAAAACGATGTATGGAATGTTTGAAATAGGCAGTTCAGTCAGCTTATAGCCCATGACAGCGTAACTTTTATCTCCTGTCTTAACTCTTAGAACATCACTTGTGTTAAGAGAGGCAAGCCTTCCACGGATGTCGCTTATAAAGTTAGAATCCACAATGGATGTGTCAAGATTGGTCGGGTAGATAAGCTCTTTGCTTTCTTTAAAAAGAAAAAGCTCAATATTGAGTGTTGTCTTGGTTGTACGAAGGATATTGTTAAGATTCGACAGACTTTTGTCGATTTTCTCCTGGTCGTTTTCGTATATGGTCTCGGCTATTTGCTTTTTAAATAGTATTTTGGTAGTGTTGACAGTATATTTAAGCTGTTCTTCGACACCGTGGTTAATGAACTGTCTGATAAGAATATTAAATGAGATAAGTGTAACCATCGGAGTCAGAAGCAATATAATAATAAAAGGTACTATAAGCTTTCTTCTCATGCTTTTCATTGTTTGATTTCCTCAAGCTTGAACCCGTATCCCCACACTGCTTCGATTTTTGCTGTAGATCCAGCGTTTACAAGCTTTTTGCGCAAGCGCTTCACAACATCGTCTGTTGCCCTCGTATCGGCTTCGAAATCGAACTTCCATACATTTTTGAGGAGCTCCTCGCGTGATACGGCTTTTGACCTGTTCTCTATCATGTAAATAACGAGTGAAAACTCGGTCGGCGTGAGATCGATTTTAGAATTGCCTACCCACACATCACGTGACAGAAGTTCTGCCCTTATGTTTGCAAATTCATAAACCTTCGCCTCATCCTTTGGCTTAATGTCACGGTCGATTCTTCTGAATATAGCCTTGACTCTTGCTACAAGCTCCATTGGTGAAAACGGCTTGGTAAGATAGTCATCGCTTCCAAGAGATATTCCTGTTATTCTGTCAATCTCGCTGTCACGAGCTGAAACGATTACGATGGGCACATTGCTTATATCACGAATTCTAGTGGAAATTGTTAGTCCGTCTGTGCCCGGCATCATCACATCAAGAATAACCAGGTCTGCATTGTCCTTCATAAATGCCGCATAAAGTTCATCACCTGTTGAAAAAGATTTGACAGCAAATCCCTCGTTCGTAAGAAAATGAAACATCAGGTCTCTGATGTTTTTCTCATCATCGGCTATATATATCTTCTTAATCATAACCTTCACCCCCTGAAACTATATATAATTGAATATCTACTGGTGTAATACGTATATATATTAGTATTCCTTATAGAATTCCTTTAAGTATGCCTTTAGTGTGCCTTAGAAATTTATAATAGATATTATCGATCTATATTTGAAAGTTTACATTATTATATCAGATTAGTGAACACTTGACGCAGTTTTGCCACAGTTTTTCCCTTGTTTATCCTTTAGACCATGTAGTATGATAAAGACATCTAGGAGGTAGATTGATTGAAAATTAAAGTTTTTACACTTTGTTCTTGTTTATTGGCAATGATATTGATATTTTCTGGTTGCATCCGTGACCTTGGTACAGGTTCATCAGCGGACAGCAAGCTATCATCGGAAAGTTCTCTATCACAAGATAACAGCTTGAGCACAACAACCGTTAAATCTTCTCCAAGCAAGGTGGTCAAATCCTCAGTAAGTTCATCTACAAATTATGATGAGATTCAAAAGCAACTAGACGAACTTGAAGATGTGCTGAACTCTTTGGACGGTTATTCAGAAGGAGATATGGAAATTCCCAGTTCCTAGATAATTCTCACGTACGTACACTATACAACATATTAAAAACAAAATGAAAGAAGGTATTTAAAATGAAAAAATTAATCGCACTAACATTAACGGTAGTAATGTTAATCACAGGATCTGCAATGTCTTTTGCAGAGCAGACCACCAGCAGACCAGTAGTTAATCCGGATTGGCATCAGGGCATTCAAGCAAGAAATGATGCTTTTAAAGCTGAAAGGGTAGCTATTGACCAAAATCGTCAACAGACTAGAGAAGAATTCCAAGCCAAGATGGCTGGTTTGAAAGGCAAAATGGACGCCCTTAAAGCCAAAAAGGCAGAGTTTGCAGAGTTTTTCAAAGCTCTAAACGAAAACAGACAAGAAGCTATTGCCGCTATGAAAGCAAGCAATAAAATTCGTAACGAGAATGCAAGACTTATGGCAGATCTGAGATCCGCTCTCGAAGCAATGAAAGAAAAGGGCGTAGAGCTTACCCCTGAAGTACTTGCTAAGCTAGCAGAATACAAGGATCAGATCAAAGCTATCAAAGAAGAGATTCGCGGCACCAAGGATCAGATCAAAGCCGTTGTCAAGGAACATAGAAATCACTTCATGAAAGACAAGGATTACGCAGCAATGGAAGCAGCATTTGCAGAGATAGCCGTTATCCAGAAATTCAGAAACGACTCTCTTGTCGAAATCAACAATATATTAAAGGCGATGTTACAGCTTTTAGTAGTTGAGGTTGAAGTTTCAAGTGAAGTCTCAAGTGAGGTTTCCAGCACAGTATCAAGTAGTGTTTCAAGTGAAGTGTCAAGCGCTGTTTAAAGTGTAGCTCGATTAGCGTGACCTGCTATGAATTAATGTTTATTAATATTAGTTGAACGATATTAGTATAATAGTTTCTATCCTGATAGTAACTTAGCCCGTAAGATAAATCATTTATGGTTTGTAGTG
>CAZZCN010000153.1:0-4357 GCA_964652975.1 uncultured Oscillospiraceae bacterium
TATCTCTAATTTTGTGCTAAGACATTTTTTTGAATGATATTATTTTACACCTCTTGTAAAATGGAGTCAATTGAAATCCCATATTCCAAGCTTAAAAAGATATCTGTAGTAAATTATGCTAAAAGGCTATGATATTAAATGAATAATTAATATTGCATATTAGGCGGCTGATTATTTGGATGCTCGGATATTAAGCATAAAAATAGAAAACTATAATCCATTTAAAACAAAATAAATAGTAAAATAGCAAACGAAAGGAGCGCATGATTTGATAAAAATCGATCATGCAAATAACAACATGACATCTCGTGAATTAGTAAAAAACACTCTGGAGTTCAAAAACACGAGCGGCAAGGTTCCGAAACAAATGTGGGCATTGCCTTGGGCCTTTGATCATCACAGGGACGCAATTGAAAAAATAAACACAGATTTCCCGGATGACTTTGCTGGAGTAGCCGCTGTCTACAGCATACCTTCAATAGAGGAAGGGAATCCATATATCGCAGGTAATTATACAGACCCATGGGGATGCAAGTTCCTTAATATTTCAAGTGGTATAATAGGTGAAGTAAAGGAACCTCTGGTAGCCGATGACGATTACGAGTGGGATGACATATCCAGAATTCATATCCCCGAAGAGGCCTTGAGTTTTGATATCGACCAGGTAAACAGCGAGTGCGCCAAGTCCACCAAGTTCATAATGGCTGGATGTTGTCCAAGGCCTTTCGAGCAATTACAATTCATTAGAGGAACGGAAAATTTATACATCGACCTAGTGCAGCCACCAGCCAAAATGCTTGCGTTTCTAGAAGTAATGCACGATTATTACTGCAGGCTTCTAACTAAATGGGCTCAGACAGATGTGGACGCTTTGATGTTCATGGATGACTGGGGCTCACAGAATACTCTTTTGATCAATCCCGAAATCTGGTGCAGCATATTTAAGCCGATGTACAAGGATTATGTTGATATCGCCCATAGTCATGGCAAAAAGATATTCATGCATTCCGATGGTTATACACTGCAGATTATTCCCCATCTCATAGAAATAGGCCTGGATGCGATGAATGCACAGATATTTTGCATCGGTGTTGACAAGCTTGCACCATTCAAAGGCAAACTCACATTCTGGGGCGAGATCGACAGACAGCACCTTCTTCCATATGCAACACTTTCCGAAATAGAAGAAGCGGTCAAAAAGGTCTACAATACTCTTTGGGATAACGGCGGATGCATCGCACAGTGCGAATTCGGGCCTGGAGCCAAGCCGGAAAATGTCTACAAGGTTTTTGAGACATGGAGTAAAATTCGGTAAGCGAATCTAGAACATTCACTTTTAAGATGTTTTCCAATATTTAGAATTTTCTCAATGCGTTAAAAGGAGCATGAGAAGAAACTTAAAAGTTACTTGTCATGCTCCTAGTTAATAATCATATAGAAGTTATAAATTCTATGTAGCAAACCAATTATTAAAAGTTACTTTGCTTTTATTGGTTATATGGTTGAAAATGGCTTGCCAATGATAAAATCTATCGGTATATCACATCAAAACCAATTGATATCTTTTCTGCTTGATTTTTTTTCTACTGTAAGATTGAAGTAATACCTAAAATATATTTTTTAACAGCTAATAAATCAGAAATTGAAATATGACCTTTACTACTAATATCGCCAGCTTCTTCGAATGCTCCACTTAGTAAATTTATTTGTAGCAAGTGATTTTTGATGAATGCCAAATCTAGCACATCAATATCTCCATCTCCGCTAACGTCTCCAAAGTGTACGATTCTAAAACTGACTGTTGTTGAATTTTGTAAGTTATTTGTTACTATCAAGGTATATATGCCTGTGGCTTTTATTGTTGTACCACTTAAAAAGACATTGCCATTTAGAAGTCCTGATCCCTCGCTAAAAGTAATTGTAGCTTCTTGATATGTGCCATTGTCATTAACGCCATACACAGAAGGCGAACCAGAACCGGATGATGAATTTGGCAGTGACATCTGGGAAATGTTGTACGAAGCAGATACATTGGGATTACCCACCCACATGCCGAGGGAGACATAGATATTCGACGGGTTCAAATCTGCGAGATAACCTGCCGGCATATTAAATTCCACGCCGTTTGCAGTCATCTTCCATGTCAAATCCGGATTTCTTGTAAATGTCAGACTAAGCTGTGACTGTGCTCCCGGGGTGGACACATAATCATGAAGATTATTTCCGTTGCCGTGGAAGGCTATCGGTTCAACCATGCCGTTTGCCTGGGTATAAAGGATTGCAAATCCGGTGTCAGCCGAAGGGTAGGTGGCTTTTTGATTCAAGAAATAAATTGCTGCAGGGTTCCATCCCAAGTTCCCAAAATTATTTATCACAATGTTGAATGCATTCAAATTATAATCATTTCTGGTTACAACAGCCCTGCTTTGCCAGCATGATAAAATATTTACCGGAGTTCCACTTGATGTTTTCTGTCCTATGGACAGGTACTGGTTTTGTCCGTTAATTATCTCAAATTCACTTTTCACAGGGAAAATGCCGGATAGATTCTGCAAGTCAGTTTGTCTCAAATTTCTGCCATAGGTTATTAAATTGTTCTCCAAGGTCGCCCATCTGTTGGGATTGCCTACATCAAACATCTGGTCCATACCAATATCGTCCAGCCCAGGCCAAGTTCTGTAATGGTAGCAAATCATTCCACCTGGATTGGATTCCGCCGTCAGCATATTGTACAGGCCTTGTGCATGGTTGATACAGAAACTCTCGGTTTGTGTTCCTGCTGTATTCTCTGTCAAGGGAACATACCACATTCTTACACTAGTCCGTCCAATGCTTGCTTTCAAGGACGCAGTAAGATTGCTATAGGTTGTTTGATTGAATGCGGCGTATACGTCATAGCCAATATCAGTGATATACCCGGCGGAATTGTAGTCTATCTGTTCTATGCCTTTGTCCCAATACCATGGTGCGAATTCATTTGCACTGAAAACAGTCAGAATCCGCTTGTTGTATTCGTCCGCCATGTACTTGGTTGCCTTGTACAGGTCTCTTTCCTTGATGCCGTTATGCATGGGTTCTTCAAAATAGAAGCCTGCAACATTACCCCATAAGCCTTTGTTTTTGATAATACCGACCAGATTCGCCAGATTGTTTTTCCATGTTGTCTCATCGACATTGGCTACGTCAAACATCGGTGGCTGCATATAAGACGGCCGGCTTGTGAATGTGAAAGGTATGTAGTTTGCCATGAGCCATACCATTGCATTGTTGTCTTTTGCCTTTTGCAAGGTGGTGATTGTAGGCGAAGTGTCTGTCGGTGCGTAATCGTTGACCACCAAATCGTAATAATTCACATAGTCCTGTGAAATGACCTTGTCGAAGTAGTTTGTTTCATATTGGTCCGAAACATAGTAATATCCAAAACCAACTTTGTACGCCGAGGATTGTCCTCCTTGTATTTCAGGAATAAACAGACTGTCCGTATTATTGCTTGCTGCAATGTTGCTGGACAAGGCATGGCTCCCGACAAATTTACCAAGGTCTGCCACAAAACCCGCATCGTCAACGACAACGCTCTTGTTAATCAATCCCGTGGCGCTTGCAGGTATTCCAAACTGGATCTGATCCACCTTGGTTAGATTCAATGTGCTGTTGACCGCTGCCGGGTCCGCGCTTGTAAATGCCAGATTGGAATAAGGTATAAGCACCCAGCCTTCAAAATCAGCAAGGGATATTTTGCCGCTGACCTTGGATAACATATTGTTCTTATCTATTGAATAAAAATATGTGGTGTTCGAATAGGTGAAATACTCGGCACTTCCGTTCTGGTAATCTCTCACCGTGAAGGACATTTCCGGGTCGCTTACATCGGACGGTGTTTTCAGCCAGAATGCAAATCCTTGGACTGTAGAGGTGACGGCATCAGCCGGCATGGTGCTTTTCAATTTCAAATAGGAATCCACACCCGCCGTGTTCCTCTTGATGCTTATCGCCTTGTTGTCCTTGGAGACGGTTGATTTCAATATCGACTGCATATTGCTGTCTAAAACACCGTCGCCGGTGATATTCCCGTTGCAGTCATTCAAAACCGTCATGTTGGTGTTTTCGTAGTGAGACGAGTTCTGGGTGGCACAATTGGAGTAATAGAACTGGTCGAAGCTGGTGTAAAATCCAATGCTGTCAAAATATACGGGCTTGTTGTCGAAGGAGGAAGAGGCTAATAATAAATCGACAGATTTTATATAGGCAGCGTCCAGGGTTGAATTACCGGTTCCTGCACTGAGATAATTAAACATGAAGCTGTCAAACGGAATCAGTACATAACCTTCGAAATCCGGTGCGTTCAAGTAGGATGTCT
>CAZZCN010000154.1:0-4292 GCA_964652975.1 uncultured Oscillospiraceae bacterium
GTAGGGTATTTTAAAAATGATTATAACCTTAGCACCGGACTTGGGGCAGATAACATCGGATGTTCGGCAGCTCACGGAATATTGGAAAATTCTCGGGCATTTCTGAGTTTCATAGATGAAATACTTCAAAAACACACTGGTTTGATAATTGAAGCATGCGCATCAGGAGGTATGAGGAGCGATTATAGCACTCTTTCACATTTCCATTTGAGCAGCTCATCTGATCAAATCAGATATGAAAGATACCCGTCCATAATCTGTGGCTCGCTTTGCAATGTAGTTCCAGAACAGCTTGGCATATGGTGTTATCCTAATCCTTCTCCTGTAGATGTCGAAGCCGATAAAGTTGAAGAATTACTCATTTCAAGAGAATATATCGAGAGTTTTTCCGATGGCGAACAGACTGTTTATAATATCATAAACGGTATGTGTGGTAATTTGTATCTCTCCGGCAGAATTGATTGCATGGACGATTTCAATACAGATATTCTTATGCACGGGGTGGCATTATATAAAAAGGAAAGGGAATTTATCAGAAATGCCTACCCGTTTCAACCGTTGCCTTTGAAACACATAAACAACAGAAATACATGGCACAGCATAGGATTAATTAACGATAGTTGTACAAGAGCCTTGCTGGCGGTTTGGAAGAATTCATCTGATCAGGATAATGAAGTTTTGAATCTTGCCCCGTTCAAGGGTAAGGACGTAATTATATCTGAGTTTTTTCCACAAAAAGGAGACACAAGGATTTATCTAGATAAGCTAGGCGGTAAATTAACGATGAGATTAAAGGGTTCTCAGAAAGCAAGGCTTTTTGAGATTATTGTTGTTTAAAACAAAAAAATACCATGTTATGCACAAAATAAACTATTAAAACACTATTTGAATTGGTATAAAATGTTAACATAAAACAAAAGGAGGGGTATTATGAAAAAAATAGTAATCAGTTTTCTAAGTGTCCTTATGCTTATGCAGATAATTTCAGTAAGCGTATATGCACAAACTCCGATGACCGGAGATTTCACAGCACTATGGGGTCAGCCAGTCGTAGTTGGAACTACAACATCAACCGGTACACCAATTACAATCAGCCAATGCTGGCCGAACAGAGCGGCAGCATCTACAAGAACATATGATTTAGACGGAATAAGTATGACATTCAATAGCTTTGTTAACATGGGCTGGAATGATGCGGCATTTTACTTTTTAAAAGAGCAAGGAACTTATCCGGGAGCAGGGTATGGGTTTGCAGTATTGTATACTCAAACAAACGGTACGGTCCAAATAGTCAGAAATAAACCAGAGGGAGGATATTCCGTAGACTATCTGTATTCCCCCGCAGGTCAGACATCACTGGTTTTGAAATTCGACAAAAAACTGAATGGAGATTGGACAATAACTGCTAATGGTACATCACTTGATGTTTCAGCTTCATATTTTTCGGATCTTGATACCACCAAATCATTTATTGCTTTAAGCACTTGGGTAAGTAATACAGGAGTTTCCATGGGATACAATGTAGCTGATATTTATGAAAAAAGCGCCTTGCCTGCAGATTTTGATATTGTGAACGAACAAAATCCCTACCTTAAAATCGCACCTAAAACAATAACAGGAAGCAAAGTCAGTATTCTCTCTTGTTGGCCGAACAGGGCTGTCGTTTCGAAAAACAAATACAATTTGAATGATATTTCCATTAAGATCAATGACTTTAATAACTTAGGATGGAATCAGGTTGCTTTTTATTTTTTGAACGTGAAAGATACATACCCGGGAGCAGGATATGGATTTGCAGTATTGTATACTCAAACAAACGGTACGGTCCAAATTATCAGATTTAAGCCGGAGGGTGGATGGACGGAAGATTATTTATACTCCCCTGGATATCAGACCTCCTTTGATTTGAAATTCAACAAAAAACTGAATGGAGATTGGACTGTTACAGCAAATGGAACCTCATTAGACATAAGCGCATCCTATTTTTCCGACCTGGACCCTGCAAGAGCTTACGTTTCATTCGGGAGCTGGGTGAGTGACGCCGATACTTCGATAGGGTATAATATTGCCACATTGACACAAAAGCAGTCCATAAGCTTTGCCAGTTATAATGTCTCGCAAACCAATTACATTACTAAGATTACCGCTGATAGACGCACAGTAAATAATTTTAAATCAGCTCTTACTTTGGGAGAAGACGCGTCTTTGAAATTCACAAAGGGTATTACAGAAATTTCCGGGACGGAAAAAATTGGCACAGGTACAATGTTAGAAGTTACAACCAATTCCGGAATATCCAACTATACCGCAATGGTATATGGTGACGTAAACGGAGATGGTGACATTTTAGTGGGCGATCTGGCAAGTATTAAATTACATATTTTGCAAAACACACCTTTGTCCGGCGATTATTTAAAGGCTGCCGATGTTTCGAAAAACGGTACTCTTACTATTAGTGATTTACTGGCAGTAAAATTACAAGTGTTGAATATCCAGAACATCAACCAAAACTAGAATTGGCACGATTAATCAAACACCAGGGGTTTCCTGGTGTTTGATTAATATTCATTAGTTGAGAATAAATTATAGGCAAGGAGATTTATGAAAAAATTCGTGAAACGAATCTCAATAATTATTACATTTTCGCTTTTTGTGAATTTATTTTCGAACTATGTTACTTTTGCGGCGGTAGCAATAGGAACGGACTCAAGAGCAATAGTAAACGACTGCAGCACAACAGAAAAGGTGTCGTGGTACGACCCGACAAAAACGTCACGGACAACCCAGACAGGAGTATCCCCGGAAGGAACATGCATCAAGGTGACACAGCTCGCAGGGAAAACAGGGGGAGTGGAATTCTCATCTGACATTGCGACCGTCACCAATTACTCCACATTAAATGGATTGGTGTTCTGGATAAAGACACCGTCAAACATGACCTACGCCGGCATTGATGTCAATGTGGTAGAGAAACAGAGCACCAATATCGAATATTTCAAGATCAATTTAAACGACACCAGCAAATACTTTTACACCATAGACAAAACCGGAACTATCAAAAAGCAAAACTCCATATTAAATGCCATCAACTTTGAAGGATATGTTTTAATCCCTTTCAACTCTATGGATTTTAATTACCGAACCGGAACGGGGAACGGGACTTTAGATGAAGCATTCATCAAAAATACAAGAATTAATTTGACTTCTTCACAGTTTGATAATAATCCAGTCTATATCGACAGCATAGGATTTTATGCAGACATTGATATATTTTATTCAAACCACAAGGAAAGCGACTCCAGGACCATAGTGGATGATTGCAGCAGTGATTCAAAAGCGGAGTGGTATGATCCTGCAAAAACAAGCATAGCAGTAGATACGGCGGTCTCCCCCGAATTCAACAGCATAAAGGCAACGCAGACAGCAAATCAGTCCGGTGGTTTGCAATTATCTTCGGACATAACGGGTCTCACAGGCATGAACGGCCTTGTATTCTGGATTAAAACACCGTCTGACATTTCCAATGCTACTATAGATATAAACCTGATTGAAAAACAAAGCACAAACGAGGAATATTTTAAAATCAACTATACCGACCCGGGCAAGCTGTTTTACACGATAGACAGGAACAACGGAATTGTTAAAAGAAACTCATCGTTCAACGTACCGGATTTTGAAGGCTATGTATTGATTCCGTTTGACAGCTTCATGTTCAACTATCGTACCGGCACTGGAAATGGAACACTGGACACAGCATACATCAAGTCACTTGCGATGTACTTTTACTCTGCGGAATTTGATGCCAAGCCTGTCTATATTGACAGCATTGGTTTCTATACAGATCTGGATTCATTTTTCACAAAGCACAAAATCAATGATACCAGGACCATATTGAACGATTGCAGCACTACATCAAAGGTTGAATGGTATGACAACACCAAAACAACCGTGTCACAACAGTTGAACCTTTCACCGGAATTCAATTGTGTCAAGGCTATACAGCTTGCAGGCAAGTCCGGAGGACTAAGACTCGGCGCCGATATCACCACATTGACGAACGCCTCTTCTCAAACAGGAGTTGTTTTCTGGATGAAGACACCGGCCGACATTTCAAATGCAGCAATTGATGTGAATATTGTGGAGCGACAGGGAACCAACGAGGAGTATTTCAAGGTTGACACTGTAAACGCGAATAAATACATTTATCTGATTGATAAGAACGGCAATATGACAAGGCAGACATCCTACTTGAACGCACCGGATTTCGAAGGTTATGTACTGATTCCGTTTGA
>CAZZCN010000155.1:0-4202 GCA_964652975.1 uncultured Oscillospiraceae bacterium
CAGCGATTCCAGACGCTCCAGAACCATTTACAACCACTTCGATATCCTCTATTTTTTTATTTACAATTTTCAGAGCATTAAGCATGCCGGCAACAGTGACTATGGCAGTTCCGTGCTGGTCATCGTGAAATATTGGAATATCACATTCGGCTTTAAGTCTTCTTTCAATTTCAAAACATCTAGGTGCTGAAATATCCTCTAAATTTATTCCACCAAAGCTACCCGCTAAAAGTTTTACATTGTTTACAATTTCATCGACATTTTTCGAGCGAATACATAATGGGAAGGCATCGACATCTGCAAATGTTTTAATAAGCACACACTTTCCCTCCATAACAGGCATTCCTGCTTCAGGTCCTATATCTCCAAGTCCTAATACAGCGGTTCCATCGGTAATTACCGCAACCAAATTGTTTCTTCTTGTATATTCGTATGAAAGATCGATATTTTTCTGGATTTCCAGACACGGCTCTGCAACACCTGGTGAATATGCAATAGTCAGATCCTCCCTGGTTTTAACATCGCATCTGCATTTAATCTCGATTTTGCCTTTCCATTCTTTGTGGGCTTTAATAGCCTTTTCTTTGATTGTCATAATTTAATCTCCTTCAAATATCATTAATTGGTATGTTGGTATTACCATTATTTACGAAATAATACGTATATTAATTTTGACTGCAACTTATTGGTAATGTGGTATTACCAATTTTAACATAAAAAAAACTTGCCTGCAATATCAAATTTCTCTTTTTTCTATATTTTTATGTGCCTTTTGCATGTGCTCCTTTATAAGCTTAACGGCCCTTTTAGTATCTTTTTCTTTAATTGCAATGAACATCTCTTTATGATCATCTATTGCTTTTAATGGCTGACCAGGGGTTTCAAGAGCTGCCTTCCGGGTAGCTCTTAATAAGCTCTTACAAAGGTTAAGTATATCACGCAAAGCTGAATTTCCTGCAATTTCGGCTATTGTTTCATGAAAGATGTTATCACCGTTCAATCCTATTTCACCTCTTTGAACCTCTTTTTCCATAAGGTCCAGTGCATATGACAGCTTGGCTTCTCCCTCAGGATTTATTTTGATAGTAGCCAGTCGTACCGTCTCGCTTTCAAGCAAAGCTCTTAAATCAATAAGCTCCAATATTGTTTTTTTGTCTAAATTTACACTGTCAGAAAACGGTGTGATAACATCTGTCAGTGACATTTCACGAACGAAGGTACCGCTTCCTATGTTAGACTCGATAAAACCGCTTGCTTCAAGGGTTCTTAATGATTCACGAACAACAGGTCTGCTAACGCCAAGTTTTTCGGCCAGTTCCCTTTCGGTAGGCAGACGGTCGCCAGGTAGCAGCTCCCCGCTTTTAATCATATTAACAATCTGTTGCGTGATATTTTCGTGCAATTTTACTTTTTTAACGGCTTCAAACATTATTTTCACCAAACACATTTTTTGTTTAACTTTAACATAACTTAATATTTTTGTCTATTTACAGAAAATGCTCACATTATGTTTCAAGTAATATTAATCAAACCCAAAATATGCTTTTTTATTTGAAGCATATCAAATATTGTCACTTTACCGTTTTTATCTATATCCGCCGTTTGAGTGTCTTGAGAGCTGAATATGGTTAATTTTAGCAAATGATTTTTCACCATAACCAAGTCATGGATAGAAACCATACCATCGTTATTTATGTCCCCGGCAATACCGGTAACAGTTTCATATTTAAGCAATGCTGCATATGATGCATTTTCGGAGGTAATCGTATAACCTGTATTCATCAAGTCAGCTCCCGGCATGGTAGTCAATACGCTTCCGTTATCAACATCAATTATTCTGTAATTTTTATTTTTATCCAATCCACTGAGTTTAACTGTTAGAGTTGAAATTTCACAGTCATGTCTTCTGAACGCTTGTATCATCCCTTTATCCGATGAAGTGTCATGATATTGCCACGCCATCCATCTTTTTTCTTCATCTGTCTGCGTTCTACCATAGCTGTCTGTATAGGTAGAGTCGTAATAATTGCTTTCACCATAAGGACTGCCAGTGAGTTGATAGTAATCCCCCATATAATAATCTTTAACTTCATTGTATTGATCTACAAGGCTGCGAAGCAATGGATATTTGGAATTGTTGTGGTCTGTTAAATTCCACGCAATAATCATAGAAGGTGACATTTGGCTTCTAAATATATATTTTATATCATTGTCGTTTGTTTCTGAATAAAAATATCTTTCCAAATCATCAACTGTTTGACCGTAAGAATTTTTGTAAGAAGAAGTAAGCAAATCGGGAGAAATTGTTCCAACCCCTGTGTATGGAATCCAGCTTGATATTCCATATTGCTGCAATTGTGCCGGCAATACATGCCAAACATAATCTGTTCTAAACAAACATACAGATCTCCTGACAGTTTCTAAATCAAGTCTTCTCCCTCCACTAGCACAGTTATCAATATATATTGAAGGATTGTTTTGAAGGATCCCATCCCATAGCTTAAGATAACCGTCAATATATAGATTTTCTGTTTTTCCTCTGGTTTCTGTTGTATCTGCCTTATTCCAAAATCGCAGAGGATCAATATTAAAATCTTGACGATAAATATTTATCTTGTTGTTTTGCAATATTGTATTAATTGTATTTAAAGCGTCTGCTCTTGCCGATGAATTACCAAGATTTAAAAGCCTGCATGACGCGTCGTAGCCGGTTCCTGTTTCCGGAGGAGTAAGCAGCCAGTTAGAATGGCTGTCAAAGTAATGAGAACCGGGCAAAGCAATTACTCTTTCAAGCTCCATCCACAATGTCGACTTCAAACCTAGTGAATGTGCATAGTCAGAAATCGGCTTGATACCGTTGTTTGACCCACCTGAAACATCTGGAAATTTAGCAGTATCCACATCCCATGTTCCTGTAATCATCCAGTCATCATACATGCTATCAGACCACGGATTGTCAATTCGTGGATACCAGCCTGCATCCATTAACCAATTGCTGACATTAAGAGATTCATCAAATAATCTGTTAATCGCATTTTTTTGGTTATATACCGTTGCTTTTTGCATTAAATCAGTTGTTATTGTCGCATTTGTCAGTTCTGGTTTAATAGGCATTCCATCATCGGTTGGCATATTGTTTTTAATTACCCAGCGTCTGAAAATATTTTGGCTTCTTTCACGGTCCTTTTCCCAGAATAGCATATCCATCATAGGAGTTCTTATTTCTTCACCGGAATTTAAAGTCGTACTGGTAGTTTCCTGCCCACCGGTAATGGTAATATTATTAATGGCATCTGTACTGAAATTGGCGCTCCATTGACCAGGCCAACCCAATGAGATGATTCTTCCTTCGTTTCCGTTAGCATATTCAAGGTTAAAATATGGCAGATATGAATATGAGGAGCGCCCCCCGAATGTTGCAAGAGTTTTGGTGGTTGATGGATCAAGTACGTCCGCAACAGGTCTGAATTCATTATATCCTGTTTCAGGGTCAGTGTAGTTATAGCTGCAGCCAACATTATAATTTAGTTTAAAGTTACTGCTATTCTGTGCTTTTGTAATGGTTTCAGTAATTGCATTTATATTGGTAAATGAATTTGATGACGAACCACCGTTATTCTTGATATATACAGTCCATTCAACAGCTGGAAAGTTTAAATACTCATATGCCTTGACCTTGACTTGAATATTTGCTGCATTCTCAGTCCATGTTATAATGCGTTCCCTTTTCGAATTTGCATAGGTATCTGCTGATACGCTGCAAGTCCAGGCGGTCGTATTGCATACTGAACTAAATGAAGATGAGCCGTAATTGAAATCAAAAGGTATTTTTCTGCTTGATGCGGATGTGTTAAATGCTGTCTCAAACCAGTTATGAGCTTTTATCATTTCACCGTCAAACACATCAACACCAGTGCTGTCAATGATACTACTGTCATAAGATTCAATCAGAATGCTGCAAACATCATAGCCTGTGGTGTCAGTATAATTGGCAAGTATGCCCATACCACCACTTGTATCAGAAAAAACATCACTGATTACATCATCACTATCACCTTTTTGACCCTCTTGTATTCTTATATAACCATTCCCGCTAAAGGAGGATGATAATGATACATCGTAGGTGTAGTCATTGATTTTATTAATAGCTGTGATATCCCTTGTCCAATCTCCCGACACTGCAAGATTAGGAAACGGTTTTT
>CAZZCN010000156.1:0-4077 GCA_964652975.1 uncultured Oscillospiraceae bacterium
TACTTTTACTACAACCTTTATCTCTTACTTGGAGTAAAATCTTTTTTTTTTATTTTTAATGATATCTCTCTATCAAAGTCATATCATGATTCAAGTGAATAGATATTAATCGTTTATCATCTTTCTCATACTGCTCTTCAGGTTGGTATTGATAAAATCCAGGACATTGTATTCGTTCAATTGTTATGTCATGCTTGCAAGCATTATTTAACCACACGTCTTCATTTACCATTCCAAGGTTCACCGTATTTATTACTTTTAATATTTTTTCTATTGTAGATTTTGTCATTACATATCCACACCCTCCACCAAACCAATCGTAGTTATAAAATTTAGTGTTAGTTAACTTCCAAGCAAAATCTCCAATTAAATATGACTTTCTTTCATTAAAGAAAGAGAGAAACTCCTTTAATTTATCAATATACAGATATGCATCATCATCAATAATCATATACCAATCGTATTCTTTTGTTAAACATAGTTCTAATATTTTTTTAATTACGTGCTGTTCCTTGAAATATACATTTCCATAATTACCTAAATACATACTATTTTTTAATTCAGATTTTGGGTTATCGGTAATGAATATAATATCCTCTCTATTCGCCCAACTCTGCTGTTGTAATAAAGCTCTTGATTTCTCGTATTTTGTGCAAGTATAAACAAATATAAGTAGTTTCATATATACTACTTATTTTTATATTTTAGAAATAACACCCTCCTTCAACCGCTTTCCAACCCTCTGGACGTTCTGATTCCAGCGGTCTGCTCCAATGAGTGTTAAGATACATTTTCATAATGCTTGCTCGTTCGGTTAACCAACGGTTTCCATACACACCAAAATACATCTGTAAAACCGCACCCGTATAAATTGCTTGTTTTCCAGAATTGTAAATATGATTACATACCATATTCCCCAGTCCTCCACAAGACACCAAAGCAACATCATACTCATCTCTCAACTTATCTATTTCCAAACTGAATTTCTCTAATTCAAGATGCCATTCTTTACTAGGATTAGAACCATTCAGCATCGGGGGTTTTAAAAATACAAAGGTATTATTTTTGAAAATCTCTCTTCCATATATTTTATCAAGGACTGAAAGTTTACTTTTAAAGGACTCTACAAAGGAACTTATAATCAATAGACGCTTCTTTTCCAATGCCAAAGTCCAAGGAGTGTAATTGATATACTCAAACACATCTAGTGCATGCGCCCATATTTTCTTTTTCTCCTTATACATTTCATTTTGGATATAATCCTGCGACACATTTAATCCCGAATAAACATTATCCTCGTGGTTCTTGCTCCAACCGGTATAGATATCACAATTTTCAAATGCGTCGTAATACTGTAGCGCATATAATTTCATACTAGATCTTGACGTTATAGATACCCCTGCATTGTTTTTTAATACATCGTAGCGAATGGGGTTATTCGTCACATCTATGTTAAAACAGGAGATGTTTTCAATTCCCGCCACACGCGGTATAATATAGGGTTTATCACCTTTCTCTCGGATATAATTAATTAGAACCTCATTATCCTCAAACGAAATATCTTTATTGTAACTAGCACTAGCATTAAGGGGTTGCACTAACATATAGGGTGGTTTAATTGCATCTTTTTGCTTGTAATCACGGATTTGGGTTTTGTGATAATGTAGACAATGAACGAGTTGCGGGTCATTCACTAACGCGAATCCACTTATTTTAAAAAGATAGGTTATGTGGTTATCACACCCCGCTTGCCCCAATTGAAAATGAAATGCTTTCTTGTTAAGTAATTTATTTGTCCATTTGGAATGCCACAACCACGCGTCTTGACTGTCAGGCCTCGGGCCAAATATTTTAATACCCGTGGGGGTGCCATCGTATTCATATCGCAGTTGACACATCATAATCGGTGTTTGATCCATATTGGATTTCAATATATTTGCCAAAGAATCGTCAAAAAAAATATCTGAATTGGCTAACACATTGTAACCGTGACAATTCATTTCGTGTGCAAATTTAAAAACGTCACTATACAACAGACGATAACCTAACGGAATTTGTATTATTTTTTCACTAGAAATACCTAGTTCTTCTTCCGTGAATGGGCGATACGTTCCGTTTTTTTGATTCTCATTTAATAAATAGATGTATTGAATTAAAGGGTTCATGACATTTGCCTTTAGACAAAATTTAATTTCTTCATACCGTTCTTGGTTAGGGTGAATGAAAAATTGTAGAAAGAGATTGATTTGTGTCTCGGTTTGTTCGCCAAGCGTGAGAGAAGCTGAATTTTCAATATACCTCATATACTCTATATTGCTAAATTAAATTTAAGTATATACCTAAAGATTTATTTATTTAGGTATATATATGGAACATTCGTATTCTCAATTAGGACAAGACAAAAAAGTGTATGACTTTTACAAGGGGAAGACCGAGGGTTATTTTGTGGAGATTGGTGCTTACGATGGTATTGCTTTGTCAAATACGTATGCTTTTGAAAAACTGGGTTGGAAAGGGATTTGTTGTGAACCGTTACCGAGTCGCTTTGCCGATTTAATTAAAAATAGAACTGCGCATTGCTGTAACCAGGCGGTATATCACACCACGGGGTTGACCGTGTCTTTTGATATTGAGGGCGATGCTGGTATGTTGTCGGGTATTGATAAACACATTGACGCGCATAAACACGTGGTTAATAAAAATAAGAAGACAGTAACGATGCAAACAATATCCTTGAATGATTTGCTTGAGAGATTTGAGGCACCGCCTTTTATTGAATACTTATCGTTGGATACCGAGGGCAGCGAATATGAAATTCTGCGGACGCTGGATTTTAACAAGTGGCAATTTGGTATCATAGATGTAGAGCATAACCATATTGAACCTCGTCGCACAATGATAAAACAATTACTTTGCAGTAATGGTTATACTTATCTTGGAGCCAATCAATTTGATGACTCGTATCGTCTTAATTCATTAACATAGACGGTTTCTTTTTGCCTTTCTTTTCGGCAGAACTGACCCGCTTTTCATTCTCATATTTGCCTGCGAGTTTTTCTTTCTTCTCGGCTTTCATGACCATTTCAGGCAACTCTTCTTTCTTCTCCTCCTTCTTGGACTTCCGTTTGACCGGTGCCTTGGCTTCGCCTGCTTCAGGCATTTTGGTTTCTTTCTTCTCGGTCTTCTCGGGTTTCTTGTAACTCTCTTTCGCTTTTGTCATGGCGGCTTTGTAACTTATGCCTTCCTTGGCTTGAACAGATTTGACGTGGGCTACCCAACTACTCATTTTTTTATATATAGTAACTATATAATAAAATGCATACAAACGACAAAATCTGTTTATCTAAAGCAGCTCTGGCGGCGGAACACAAGAAACTTATAAATCTATTGCGAAAAGGGACACGCCCGCAAATGTTACGTGAAGCCGCCGCCCAATCAATTGAAGCGCGTAAATACAAATAATAAGAATAATCTCTCTACTTTATATAAAATGGTTCATTTAGACAAAGACGATGATTCGGAACTTGATGACCCAACGTATGTTTGTAGCGATACAGATGAGAGTTACTCGTCAAGTGATTTTGATACGGACGGACTTTGTTATTATTGTTCGGCAGAACTAGATTATGAAGATAACGAGTTTTACGATGTCGAGGCAGATCGTTTTTACTGCGAACGCTGCTGGAACCAAATATTCCATCCGGATAACAAATAACTACTCTTTTGTGTATGGTTGACATTTTATATATTGAGAGATTAATATATAAAATCAAAGATTAAACCTTTTTTTGAATTTCGATAATGCAGTTTTGAATGATTTTTCTGACCAGAGTAAATGGTATGCTAAGGCACCAGCCGTCGTTGGATCATTCCAATTCTCTCTACTTTTATGTCTAGAAATGTAATTTTCTTTACGCTGTTCATCTTTGTTTATTGTATAATCACTTGCCCCAGCTTGCCCAAAATGCACTGTTTTTCTTGGCTCCGCAAATACTGCAGTATACTTGTGTTTGCCATCGATAGCTTTGGTTATTGATTCCAATTTCATTTTTATATGTAGAGAGATTTAATAAATTC
>CAZZCN010000157.1:0-3908 GCA_964652975.1 uncultured Oscillospiraceae bacterium
TCGCTGACGTGCGATAAGTAAAACCCATCAAAACAGACCATCACAGGCAGCAATACACGCTCGTCTTCGCCGACTTTGTATGCGAGCAATATCAAATCCAGAATATCTTGGCAGTTCTCGGCATAGTACTGCAAAAACCCCGTTTCGCGTTGAGGCAAGGAATCTTGATGGTCTACAAAAATCGAAACAGGCGATGCCATGGATCTATTCGCAATAGCCATAACCACAGGCGCACGCAATCCGGCAGCATAATAGAGAACCTCGTGCATATACGCTAGCCCCTGCGAACTACTCGCTGTGAAAGCTCGCGCACCTGTCATAGACGCTCCTACCGCAGCAGACATCGCGCTGTGTTCTCCTTCTACCGCAACGAACTCTGCAGGCAGTTTACCATTAAAAACATCTTGCGAAATGATTTGTACAATGTGCGTTTGAGGGGTAATCGGGTATGCAGCGATAACTTCGACTCTTGCCAAACGTACTGCTTCTGAAGCGGCATTGCATCCGGTTATATATCGAACGCTCATATTTTATCCTCCCTGACCATTGAAATAGCACCGCGGGGGCACTCTTTCGCGCATACTCCGCAGCCTCTGCAGTAAACATAATTCACCGTATATTTCGCATCGCGAATGATACAACCGTCCGGGCAAAAAATATAACACATATTACATTTAATGCACTTATCATTATCAAAGACCGGCCTGATTGTACGGCTGACTTTAGGTTCTTTCATTTCCGAATAACCACCTGGGTACCAGGCTGAAAGAGGACGCTTCTCATTCCATGGATGTTTCATTTTTTACCCTCCAAAATGTAATCGTACCCCGCGCGCATGGCAAGATTATTCTTCTCTGCTATCGCTTCGGAAAAGCTGTGTCGGTTAATCTTTTCAGCCGCATCTAAAGTCATAATCCCAGTTGCCGCAATAAAAGCTCCAAGCATAATCGTATTGACGATCGGTTTGCCGATAATACTATAAGCAAGATCCACGGCATCAATAGTATGTACCGTACAGCCATACTTTTCTTCTAACGACTTCTTTTCCTGTTTAGTATTGATAATAAAAATGGTCTTTTTCTGAATGCCAGCCGTAACATCTGGTTGATCAAGCAGCACATCGTTTGTTAAAATCAATACGTCAGGTTCATAAATATATGACCTGATCGTAATAGGCTTATCGTCAATTCGCGTAAAGGCTTTTACCGCAGCCCCTCTGATTTCTGTACCAAAAAACGGGAAAGAATGTGCCCATTTACCGCTTTCCATAACCGCCATTCCGATTATTTCGGAAAGACGCACAACTCCATCACCGCCTAAGCCATGTAAACGTATTTCGTACATTGATATGCTCCCTTTCTCAAGACCGATTTTCAATCTAATTCTGGTACGTACAGATCTGCTTCACTATAAAGCACCACCTGCCCCGCAACTTTAACACTATCGATTTCTTTCCGACAAAATATTGTAGCTCCGCGTTTGGAAAGTTGTCGTGAAATCATTTCATTTTTACCAAGTCTCTTGGCCCAGTATGGAATTAAATTACAATGGGCCGATCCGCAAACCGGATCTTCATTTGTTAGCAGTTTCGGAAAAAAAGCTCTTGTTACAAAATCAGTATCAGTACCTTTGGCTGTTATAATAACTCCGTCACCAAAATCCAGAGTAGCCATCTTCGCAAAGTCAGGTTTGATGTTAAGCACGGTATCCGCTGAATCATACACTAAGAAATAATCGCGCGAAACATACACTTCATTCGGAACTGCTCCGCCAAGAGATTCAATCAACTCTGGAAAACTCTGGGTTGGCACGGGGATCCGAATCGGCAACTCTAATTCAAATATATCTCCTTTACATGTTACCTTAAGAGTTCCACTCATCGAATGGAAAATAATAAGCGATGCATCCTTATCGAAATAGTGTGAAATCACGAAAGCAGCAGCTAACGTTGCGTGACCACACAAATCAACTTCAGCGTTTGGTGCAAACCATCGAATTTGATAGTCGTTTACGCTTTTTACACAAAAAGCTGTTTCAGGCAGAGCGTTCTCCTCGGCGATTTTTAAAAGAATATCATCTGATGGCCATTTATTTAAAATGCAAACGCCTGTCGGACTGCCCTCAAAGAGTTTTGACGCAAATGCATCGACTACGTAATACTTCACCACTGCTCTCCTTAAATGATCGTATGTTTGCATATCATGACCCAATCAGCAAATTCGGCAGACACTGCGCCAGTGGCGGAATCAATACGCCCATTAACACAGATAGACCTCCTTATTTATTTGGGGTTGAACGCTGAAAACAAGAAACACATGATAATCGTCTGTACTTTGCTGTTCTTTATTTAGATTTGATATAATCCGAGTATAACATACGTTTTATAGTCGCAGAAAACAATAATGTCTGCTTTGTTTTGTATTTAAGATATACAATCACTATTATTTACAAGAAGGTATCTGCCACACAACTCTATTCTGCTAATATTCAACACATATCCAGCGATTCTATTTCTGTAAGAAATACCTGACGGTTGCGGAGGCAACAGGGGTATTTCGCTTTTTAGTATAAGCAACAGCATATAAATCAGTAAAAGAAGTGGTCATTGATGTGATTTCAACAAAAATCTTCATTGTGTCTCCAACAAAAGCTGGACGATGAAAACACATATTTAATTCAATAGTCGGGCTTGAATAGCGGCCTGAGTAACAGCGCATTAATATCCCAGTAACGTTGTCGAATATTGCAGTAAGAACCCCGCCATATAATGTACCCGAGAAATTTTTCATGATCTCTGAAACAGATAATTCAAATATCGCTGATCGGTTTTCGAAGCTACACTCAACTATGCAGGGTGTGAGCAAAGCTTCAATAGTATTTGGGAACGAATTCGCCATATCTCGAATATGGTTTTCAAGGATCTCTAGAAAATCGCTTTGATTTGTAGCCCGAATTTCTCTCATTAAAACCTCCAATACTATTATTGTTTGTTCATTTGTATATTACCTTGATTATCTTTGTGTAATGTGCATATGTTTTTTTTGAGTTTTTAGCTTATTAGCGGAATATCAGACAGAATTCATAATACGCATCACCTCCTCAACTCAATATTGCATATGGATCCAGAGAATTTTATGAAGGGATATTGATATTTATCTGTGGGATGGCAAGTGATTTAGGTGAAAATGACTCCATCTGTTATAATTGTAGCTATTTTTTGAATTTTTATATCCTTTTACTATCGCCTTTTCAAATTCGATAACTACAATATTAAAAAATGTCATCTGGGCTCTATTGGATTTTCGAACCTTCCGTTAGGGTTTCAATTTTTGTAATAGCCCGTAAATCATTTACCACTTTAGTAGATTCGCCACCCCACCCAAAGTAGCCACGCACTGCAACCTTTTTCCGTTTGAACTTTTGCTCTTTCACAAGATGAAGGAACCTGCAATTGAGTGTAAAATGCTATATAACACCGTCGGCGAACTAATCATAGTAATCTTCGGTTCGAAATCCCCGCAACCAAGTCGCTATTTTCGCTCTTAGCAAGGTTATTGATTCTCACAACCAAACAGGACCTTCCAAATTGGCGCCTTTAGCATTCACTTCAATAAGTGATTTTGTTCCATTAAAAATATTATCATAGTTGATCGAAATTTGTTTCTCTAGATAATCATTTTTCCACTGCGCAAATTTCATGTGTATCTGTATTGGATTATCTGGTAGCGCCGAATTTTTTGTGTAAACGTAAAACACCAAATAATCTAAATTAGCGATGAGGGGCAAGGTTCATCGTTTCCCTATGTCATTAACCTCACCCGAGCCTATTCACCCCCAACCCCAATCTCCATTCCATTATAAAACACGACCCGTATTCCTCCGCCCCTCCCCACGATCCCCTTCTCCAC
>CAZZCN010000158.1:0-3723 GCA_964652975.1 uncultured Oscillospiraceae bacterium
TTTGCAATTCACAGAAATCGCAGTCAAGATGAAGATAGTCCTCACCATTATCAACTTTGTTCCAGGCAGACTTCATTTTCTCAATCGATTTTTGAAGATATCCGGGTAAATTACACTCTAAATATTCTTTATCTATCGGTAAACCAGTGTCAATGTCATATTTGGATTTCTTAGAAGCCGGGGTCTCCAAATCCATAATACATTCCATTGGACAGTCCAATGCTTTTGCAAGTTGTTGGATCGTCTTTGCCGAGCAGTGACTAATATCGCTTTTACCGGAAAAAATGTCAATAACGGTTGTCTTGGGAACACCGCTGATTTTGGACAAATGATATTTTGTAATGTGCTTGTTATCAAGCAAGGTTTGCAAATTCATGATTACCACCCTTTCTATAATATCATTATATCGGTTAACCGACCGCTTGTCAATTGAACAGAAAAGAACAAAACCTTAGATCTTAGAAAATTATAGAAGACATTCTTGATAAGCTGTATGCAACTGGATTTTGATGAATCTCAATTAAACGCATTAATTTTTGCGAAACAACGACATTGACACGTTGGTCAATAGATCTTCGTGGGTTTCATCTTCAAGGTGGGTATAGATTCTGCCGGTAGTGTCCGGTGTGCTGTGCCCTGCTACTTTTGACAAATTGAAAAGTGTGACACCTTGGGAATTTCCGAGAGAGATGAATGAATGCCTGAGCCCGTGAAGAGTGATGTGGGGGAGGCCGTTATCCTTGATGAACTTTGTAAATAATTCGGAAATATAATTGGGGCGGTATTCTTTGCCGTTTTCCCATTTCACAACAAGATCATTTTGAATGTACAAGTCTCCAAGCATATCTGAGTTTTTCTTTTGCCTGGACATCTCCCGCATCAAAGCTTCGAACAAATCGTCTGAAATGAACAATGTCCGATGGGATGATTTGTTTTTGGGGTCTTTGTTAATTATGACACTTCCGGCCATTGTCTTTGCTTCGTGGATTGAAATAACTCGTTTGTCAAAATCAATGCTGCTCCACTGCAACCCGCATATCTCTTCGCGCCTGAGTCCTAATAAAACACCCAGGTAGACGATTATTTCAAGGCGGTTGTCTTTGACTAATTCAAGTAACTTAATTAAATTACCTTTTGAATAGAATTCTATATCCTTCTTCTTGCATCTTGGTGGTTCAACGCGTTCGAGAGGATTTCGAAGGATGATATCCTGTTGTACTGCCAATTTAAGCGCTGTTTTCAAAAAGTCGTGATGCTTTTTGACGGAATTTGCCGATAGGTTTTTCTTGCTCATTAGCATGGTATAATATTTCTGTACCTGCTGTGGTGTCAGCTTCTGAACTGGTATTTCTCCAAGTGCAGGTATGATATGGTTTTTGGTCATATTTAAATATCCATAGACTGTCGTTTTCTCTCTATTCGGAATTACTATATCCAGCAAATAATATTCTAGCCATTCTTTCATGCTGGTGCTTTTAGGGATGATAGCAATCCCTTTGGCTCTGTCTACTGTGAATTCTTTCAAGGCCTTGTGCGCATCACTTAATTTCTCGAACGTCTTATATTTTTTTATGCGTTTACCGGTTTCGTCCCTGCCATAATCAAGATGCACATAATAAAGTTTGCTTGTGTCATCAAATGCGATATTTGCTTCAACTGATTTTCTTGCCATGTCTTAAAACTCCTTGCTATCTACGCTAAAAAATATGTCTACCTGGATGCAATTAGTTTAACATAATTTAAAATAAAAGTCTACCAAAAGTCTACCTGATGTGTGTGGAAAATCATACAACACAATATATAGTATGAATTAGCAATAAAAAACCACCATATCTTGCGATAAAGTGGTTAAATGTGGTGAAGGCGAGGGGAGTCGAACCCCTGTCCGAAATCATGTCCGCCAAAGCAATCTCCGGGTGCAGTTAACGCTTGGAGTATTCCCCTGTTGCAAACCCCGTTAACTGGATTTGCCATCCGGTAGCTTCATAATGCGGATCTATCTCAAAGCTTTGATAAACCCGTTCCTGTGTTTAACCTGCCGGCACATAAGGTCTGCTATCTGACTCCGGTTATCCGGACAGCAGATCGCCCGGGCCGAAGAGTGCTTAAATTAAGCAGCTAATAATGTTGGTTTTGCAATTACTTGCGTTTTCCCGTTTTTTTAAGTGGTCAACGAGAATCCACTACCCGCTTCCTCAACTTCGACAACCCCGTCGAAACCGGTGCGCCCCCATGTATAGCGCTATATTGCGTATGAGGCCTGTTCAGTATACAACGAAAAACACTAAAGTGCAATGTCTCAGGGATGAAAAAAGTCCACATCAGTCTGCTCATCGGCATCACCTCTGTGAACTTTCTTTCTCTTGTACGCTTTCGGATCAGGGGACTTTCTTGTGACGGGATTAATCGCTCCCCATGTCCCTCGCTGCTTGCTGTACAATTCGCGTTTGACTTTTTTGCTTTGCTTTTCGATTGGTACAAATGGCTTCATACTAAACTTGTTCCTCCTTTTTTGCATCTGCCTTTATGTTGGTATTATATCACTTTTTGATAGAAAACGAATATAGTTTTCACGAAGGAACGGTCAACCGGATTGACAATCAATGCATTTTTGTGGCATAATAAAGACAAACAAATGTTCGACAATGTGGGTAGTAACAATCTGGATAATAATAGCGATTAAGATAGCAGTAGAAATAAGGAATTTCATAGCAATTAGGATAACAGTAGCAATAGGGGAATTCATAGCAATTGAGATATCAATAACAATAGCGATACGATGAGGTGGATTTTGTGTTCGGGATGCCTGGTAATCAGGGTGAAATAAGGCTTGAAGGCTACTGTGGGGAGAGTGAAGATACCAACAGGGTTATTTTGCATTGCGACCTGAATAATTTTTTTGCCTCTGTAGAGTGTCTTTACCATCCGGAACTTAATGGGTTGCCGGTGGCTGTTGGTGGTAGTGAGAAGAAGCGACACGGGATAATTCTGGCCAAGAATCAGCTGGCCAAGTCTTTTGGGGTTAAGACCGCCGAGCCTATCTGGCAGGCAAAAGTCAAATGCCCTCATTTAGTTATTGTGCCTCCAAATATGGACAAATATGTCAAGTATTCCAATCTAGTCCAGGAAATTTACTCAAGATTCACAGATGATATTGAACCTTTTGGTATTGACGAGTGCTGGCTTGATGTTACCGGAAGCACTTCGTTGATGGGTGATGGCAAGAAGATTGCAGACGACATAAGAGATGTTATACGAACAGAACTCGGTCTCACTGTTTCTGTCGGTGTTTCATGGAATAAGATATTTTCAAAGCTTGGAAGCGACATGAAAAAGCCTGATGCCACAACGGTTATAACGAAGGAAAACTATAAGGAATTGGTCTGGCCTTTGCCTGTAGAGGACCTGCTTTTTGTTGGACGCAAGACTTCCAAGGAACTTAGAAGGCTTGGGATAAATACAATTGGACGTCTGGCAGCACTTAATGAAGATTTTCTTAAGAAAGAATTCGGAAAGTGGGGTACTACTCTATGGGCTTTTGCAAACGGTAGGGATGCCGGTCTTGTGGAGAAGGAATGGGCTAGCATAAAGGCGAAGGGGATAGGCAATTCGACTACGACACCTCATGATGTGAATTCATATGAAGATGCCAAGGCAGTGTTTATGCAATTGTCCGAGAGCGTAGCGCACAGGTTGCGTGAAAGCGGACTTCGCGGTCGCACG
>CAZZCN010000159.1:0-3720 GCA_964652975.1 uncultured Oscillospiraceae bacterium
CTTCCACTACCTGGTACTCTTCGAAAGTAGTATCCTTTGTTGCCTCAAAACTAAAAGTAACTTCCTCTTTGAAAGAAAGGAAGTTACTTATTTTTAATTCTTGTATCATAATATTGCGTGTCTTAATCGATACAAAAGTACATTTAAAATTGAATAATTGTTATTTTATATTCAATTTCGAACACTATTCAGCAGTTTTTATAAATAGATTAGAGAAATTCAATCTCAATATTCTTTTTGAATGCACCCTGTTTATGAATTAGCATTTTCAATGTGCCTCCGAAATTTCTCAATTCATGTTGAATCCATTCCTCTTTCTCTACATTTATACCTAATTCTGTTGAGGGGATCATATAATCAATGAGATGATAAATTGTATTGAGCGTTGTTGGTACATCCCAAAAGCAATTCTTTTCATTATTATATTCGTATGCAATAGGCCTTCCGCCTTCAGTTTCGGTACTTGGATGTTCGGCAAGGTACATTTCTTTTTGTGCAGTAATATCTGAGATATTTGCAGGTAAAAGAATCTTGAGCTGAAATTTGGGGTTCTGACTGAAATGCTTTTTCGCAAAAGCTAAAACAAAGCTATCGTAATAGCCAAAAGCAAGTGCTGCTGACGGAAGTGGTTTTAAATTATAGCTTCCTTTTGTCTTTTCTAACTCCGCTAGTATGGTTTCAATTTTATTGACTAGGTTCTTATTATTGTATTTCACCACGGTAACTCCTGAGTAATCAGATGGTAGCGAAATATTATCTGATGTAATCAAAAAGGCTCTTTGTAATCCTAAGCTACCCATAAATAATCCAGCTTCAAATAACACATTGTCACGCATGGTATTATGAAAGCTCCATCGCTTTAGTGATATATCATCTTTTGAAGCAACCAGGATACCGTAATCGTACCTTCTTGATGCCTTCACAAGACAATCCAGTGTGTTTTTATTTTGTGAAAATACTTTCCCATCTTTCCACGTCTCACATTCAATCCAATCACCAAGTTGTTGATTTATTTCATTTTTAATTTGTTCTGCAACTTTATGTCCTTCGGTTGAAGAACCAATAAATATTTTTCTCTTCATGTTGTTATCCAATTTATATCATTTATAACTTTTTGTTTACCAATGATTTGTAGTTGTTCTTCTACAAGCATATGGCATTTTTTATACTTTTCACCGTTATTACAATAACATCTGTCATTTCTCCCTATATGTGCTTTATTAAAAGCCTGCTCATAGCATATCTGCCAAAATTTTATATCGCTGCTTTTAAATAGTTCTGCATAAAATATTCTTACTCCATCCTTGCCATGTGGATACTCATTCAAATACTTTCCGGTTTTAATTCTGTATAGCTGATTAGCAAAATAGGGGATTGCCATTTTTTCAATGAAGCACATTATTGTGATTCCATTTTTGCATTTAAGAATTTCATCTTGTTCAACAGTAATACAACTGGAATTATCAGAGTATTTATGCCAATCTGCATTACATGGAATATCACCACCTACTTCAAAAATTTTCGGAAAGCGATAAGGGAATTTTTCTGTTGGGTGTATTTCAACAGAAAAACTTCCTATTACCGCTGAACTTTCATCGCTTATATCCAATATCCCCTTCAGGAAATCCTGTCCATTAATATGTTTTACTGATAGATCAGGAAATTTCGTTATAACTTCTGAAAGTTCGTTTTGAAAAGCCTGATTCATGCGTCAAACTTATAGTATGGACGTGAAGCTCCTATGGTTGAAATCAGCTTTGCACCGGAACTTGTCTCCTCATCCTCATCCTCTCCTTCAGGAAACCTGTCTCCGAGATGTTTTTTCCAAAGCTTACTCGCTTTCAACTTATTCTTCTCTTCGATAGCCTTTTTTGCATCCTCAATGAATTTTGAAAGGTTATCCAGAAAGTTGTTTTTTTTAGTTTCAGAGTAATTCTCAAACAAATCATCTTTCGGAGTCGTGGGCATTACACATTTAAATGTCCTTTTGAGTTCCTTTTCAATTTCGATAAGCAGAAATTTCAATGCAACATCATCTCTAACGTTGGATAGAAAATGGTTCATCGTCAGAACTGTCATAGCCAATCCACTAGGCATATCCTGTCGCTTGTAGTCGCACCATGATTTCAGGTATTTTACCATACGAACCATCTGATCAGTTTTTACCCTGCGAAACTCAAGAACAAATTCTTTTGGATCGTCCAGCTGAAAATCAACATTTTTTACAGCCAGATTTGGGTGTGCATCAGTTTCTTCATTAAAAACCAATACTGGCAGATCAATGTTGTACCCGGCTTTGTAAACCACACGTATGCATTTTTTCTTGTGCTCAGGTGTTGCATCAGTAACTCCATCCACCGCTTCCTTTACCCAACGCTGAAGCGTAGTTCCTGAAACTTCATCGGGATTGTCATTGAAATAAACACCATCGTCTAAGTCACAGGTATCGTCCTTCGTCCTGATAAGTGTTTTTAGTTTGTACGAACCTTGAATAAAAAATACAGGATTGTACATTGGATGATTTTTCAAAAAATGCTCCCTGATTTCATCCCGAAGATTGTTCTTCGATTGCATCAGCGCATCTTTCTTCGTTTTTGTAATGTTCAACTCTTTGTCGAACTGTTTAAATAATGTGTCAAGATTTGCCATAGGCGTTTATTTGATTAATAATTAAGAGTATTTGGTTAACTCTTCTGAACTAAGTCGCTTTTAACGACAAAGTTTATTTATCAAACCCTGTGCCATGTTGTATTTTATTTCAAAAAACAGCATTAAATGTGCTATTATAGCGTATAGGATAATAATAATTACTAATTTATATTGAACAATAGCATGATATTGGCCTTGTAGCTATGATGCATATATAAATATGACAACACGTCAGGTGATAACTGACATATGTCACTTCTGTCACTGCCAACGTAAGTTTTATTTGCATTAACTTCTGTGAATAATACGTCACTCTTACGGTATCGGTTTAATTTACTGCTGTCGCAAGTTTGGAAAGAAGTAAATCTTTCATATTTCGCAATGATTTATTCTCTTTTCTTATAGTATCGGCTAATTCGAATTGTGATTTGAAAATCTCTTTTGCTTTTAAAAGGATCTCTTTCTCGGGAAGAAGAAAATTAATGCACAACAAATCTTCTGGATTAATTGAAGGATAAGTTGAAACACTCATTTCGGCTCTTGCCTGTAAACTCTTCAAGTTCTCTTCATTGGTGATTAAAAGATAAATTAATTCACAGCAAACATTGGGATACGTGGTTTTCAAAACAGCAAATCCAGTTGACACAATCAAATTAGATTTGGGGTTTTTTAAAATTCCGAAATGTTTGAGATTAGGGCGAACTGTTGAAAAAATGATGTCATTATGACTTACTTTTCTTTTAGCCCTACTTGGGATTTCATCTATCATCAAGTCTAATATTTGTAATTCTTCTATTTTATTATTAGTAATACTGCTTGTATCTAAATATTCTATAGTTTTGAATTTGTCTTTTGGTGAAAGAACCGAAGCATTACAATCAACCATATCACTAACGACTTTTATCTCCCACCCCTTCGGCACCTCTTTCCCCAACTCCTCACACCAAACCATTTCGCCTCCATTTGATTTATAAGGCAACCCCTTCTCATCCGGAAACTCAAAATCCACAAACCACCTCCTATAAATCGCCTGCGCCGTTTCTTCCAGCTTTTGTATCAGTTGCTGGTTTA
>CAZZCN010000160.1:0-3699 GCA_964652975.1 uncultured Oscillospiraceae bacterium
TTTGCCGAATGCGTTTTGATGACACATGTATTATATAACTTAATTCAAAACGCTATAATACACTTGATTAGGAGAAACGTTAATGAGCTTTACAATAATCGGAACCGGAAGATGCCTGCCAGAGAAAATACTAAGCAACGAAGAAGTTTCTGGAATGGTAGATACCAATGATGAATGGATAGTTAGCAGAACAGGTATAAGAAACCGTAGAATCGCAACATCAGAGACAATGTCGGACCTTTGCATCAATGCAGCAAAGGCGGCACTCCTAAATTCGAACACACAACCCGAAGAACTTGACCTTATAATATGTGCAACAATACGAGGTGATTACCTTACTCCGTCTCAAGCGTGTATAATTCAGGAGGGGATAGGGGCAACCTGCCCTGCGTTTGATGTCAATGCGGCTTGTACCGGGTTTTTATATGCCATGGACATTGCTCAAAGTTATTTTATAAGCAAGAAGGTCAAGAAAGTTCTAATTGTCGCTTACGAACTAATGTCCAAGCTGGTTGACTGGAACGACCGCAACACATGCGTTTTATTCGGCGATGGAGGCGGGGCGGTTGTGCTTGGAGAAGGCGACGATCTTCTGGCGATAAAGCTGACTGCACAAGGCAACAAGGATATTCTCTCCATTCCTAATTTTGAGGGTAACAGTCCTTTTAATCTCAGCACCGGTGAGACACAATGCCTTAGAATGAACGGGCAAGAGGTTTTCAAATTCGCAGTGAACAAGATAATCGATGAACTCAAGGCGGTTATCGCTCAAAGCGGTCTTGACAAGGACGACATAGACATTGTAATTTTACATCAGGCGAATATGAGAATTATTGATTTTGCAAAGCAAATGCTTAAGATGGACAAGACCACTTTCGTTTCCAATCTTGATCAGCACGGGAACACCTCCGCCGGAAGCATACCGATACTTCTGGACGAACTCCATCAGAACAAGGTCCTCAAGAAAGGCCAGCTCGTAGCGATGGTCGCATTCGGTGGCGGGCTTACAACAGGTGCCTGTATAGTTAGATGGAACAGGGACTGATACAAATTAAGGTTAAATAGAAATGCAGAAAGATTCAGAAAATAAAAACATAAATGCAAAAACATAAAATATATAAAAGCAATATAACAGTGAAAAAGCTAACTGAACAAAATTTTAGAAATAATTATAGAACAAAACAGAACTAACCAAGGAGAATGAAAATTGTTAAAATCCAAAATTTGTGAAATGCTAGAAATCGAATACCCCATAATTCAAGGTGGAATGGCGTGGGTGGCTAATGCCAGCCTGGCATCTGCCGTAAGCAACGCCGGAGGTTTAGGCATAATCGCCGCTATGAACAGCAATGGCGAGCAACTTAGAGCAGAGATACGAAAGTGCAGGGAGATGACATCCAGACCTTTCGGAGTAAATATAATGCTTATGAGTCCATTTAAAGACGAAGTAGTAAGGGTTGTCATAGAAGAGAAAATTCATGTTGTTACAACAGGCGCGGGTAATCCGAGCAAATATGTAAAGGCATGGAACGAAGCAGGAATCAAAGTAATACCGGTGGTTCCATCAACAGGAATTGCCAAGCGAGTAGTCAATAGCGGTGCGATGGCGGTTATAGCTGAAGGAATGGAAGCCGGTGGACATATCGGAGAGATAACAACAATGGCTTTAGTGCCACAGATAGTTGATGCGGTAAACGTTCCTGTAATTGCTGCCGGCGGCATTGCGGACGGCAGAGGACTTGCTGCTGTATTGATGCTTGGAGCTTCAGGTGCACAGATCGGTACAAGATTTTTAGTGGCTACCGAATGCCAGATTCATCAGAATTACAAGAAACATGTTTTGAAAGCACGCGATATAGACAGTATAGTTACAGGTCGCAAACTAGGACATCCTGTCAGATCATTGAAAAGCACCTTTTCGAGGGAGTTCAAAAGGTGTGAGAAGGACGCAGGCTATTCACTTGAACAGCTTGAGGCACTTGGCGCCGGAGCATTGAGACTTGCCGTGCTGGAAGGTGACGAAGTTAAGGGCTGCTTTATGGCCGGGCAGATTGCCTCCATGGTTAAATGCGAGCAGTCAGCAAAAGAGATAATTGAGGAAATTTGCGGAGAGGCAGAGCAGATTTTGCTAGGAGCAAACAAATGGATAAGATAGCTTTTGTTTTTGCGGGACAGGGGTCCCAGTTCCAGGGAATGGGAAGCGATTTACATGAGGAATACGAGTCGGTAAAAGAAGTTTTTCGAAAAGCCGACATTATTAAGCCGGGCACATCCAAGCTCTGTTTTGAAGCTTCCAAGGAAGAACTCAGCATTACCGCTAATACTCAGCCCTGTATGTATACATTTGAGATGGCAATAGCTACATTACTTGAAGAGAAGGGCATTGTACCCGACGCGGTTTGTGGATTTTCTCTCGGCGAAGTCTGTGCGATATCCTATGCAGGCGGACTTTCCTTCGAGAAAGGGATGGAGTACGCTATTTTTCGTGCCAATGCCATGGATAGCGCGGCAGGAGATAATCCTGGCAAAATGGCTGCCATACTGAAGCTGGATAGCAAAGTAATCGAAGACGTCTGCAGCAAGTACGAAGATGTATGGGCTGTTAATTATAACTGTCCGGGACAGACTGTCATTTCCGGCAAAGCTCAAAGTGTCGAGGCGGTGATTGAGGAATGCGGCAAACTTTCGGGCAAGGGAATAATGCTGGCGGTAAGCGGAGCTTTTCACAGTCCCTACATGAGCAGTGCATCTGATGCAGTTGCGAAATATCTTGAGACGATTACTCCAGGAGAGATTAAAATTCCGCTTTATACCAACGTCACAGGCAAGGTCGCAGATTATTCAAATATCAAGAACCTAATGGCTGAACAGATATCTTCACCTGTACTCTGGTCTGAGAACGTTGAGTCGATGATTGCGGACGGAGTAGGGCTTTTTGTAGAGATCGGACCAGGCAAGGTTCTTTCAGGCCTTATAAGTAAAATCAATTCCGAGGTAAAGGTGTGCAATATACAGGACCTCAAATCGCTGGAATTAGCATTGGAGACAATTTATAATTTTACTAGAGCCGAAACAATATAAATACAAGACAATATAAATAAAAGACAATAGAAATATGAGGCAATATAAATATGAGGCAATATAAATACAAGACAATATAAATACAAGGCAATATAAATACAAGACAATAGAAAAATAAGGGAATAGAAATACATAGGAATAGAATTTAGGGATTAAAGGAGATTATATGTTAAACGGCAAAACAGCTTTGATAACAGGAGCTTCGAGAGGAATAGGAAGCGACATTGCAAAAGTTTTTGCAAAGAATCATGCTAATGTTGCAATCGTTTACGCAGGAAACGAAGATGCGGCGCTGAAAGTTTTAGATGAGGTTCTTGCGTTGGGAGTGAGTGCACGGATTTATAAATGTGATGTTGCAGACTTTGACCAGACGAAGGTTCTGGTGGACAGTGTAATTGAAGATTTCGGCGGGATAGACATTCTTGTCAATAATGCAGGAGTGGTTCGTGACGGACTCATACTATCCATGACCGAGGACGATTATGACAAGGTGCTTGACACGAATCTCAAAGGTGCTTTCAACATGATCAAGCACACATACAGGCATTTCATGAAGAGGAGAGCCGGAAGAATAATCAATGTAAGCTCTGTAGTAGGACTTACAGGCAATGCAGGCCA
>CAZZCN010000161.1:0-1094 GCA_964652975.1 uncultured Oscillospiraceae bacterium
TGGCCCCTTACTGGCCCCTTTAGAATACTCTAAAAACGCCTCATTTTATCCTATTATTTCCAGTTCTTACTGAATTGCTAATTATGAAGAGCTGATTTGTTAAATTATTAGCAAAACGAAATTTATACTAAAGAGTTATGCATGTATGAAGATATTCCATGTAAAACAGTTTAACACGCCTCCTTCCTTAATTATTTTCCTAGCATCTAAAGTTTTTATGTTGTAATCAGGAAATACTTTTTTAAAGAATTCCTTCATGATTGGGCCACTATTATAACCAAATGTTGGCATAATTATCAATTTCCCAACATGTAGATAATTAATATAGCCCCATGCTAATTCTTCCTCTTCCAAAGGTACCTGAGGTAAGGAAAGTAATTTGATGTTTGCCTGGTCTAGTGCTTTATTTAACCAATAAATCCAATCATTAGGTTCATTTGCAAGGCTAATAGACAAAACTGTGTTGCCATCCACAAACCGCATTAATCCATCAACGTGACCTGTTTCCTCACCAGGATACCTGGGAATGATGATAACCTGACATTTCAATAATTCACAAAGTTGTTTAATAAGACTTTCTGCTGGTATCTCTTGATTATCAATAAATACTTTGTCGGTGATTATCACTTTATCGTTCCACTTTATTAGATTACCTCCATCTAGAATTATGGTGGAAGGGATAATGTTTAGGTTTTTCAAAAACTCATTTTTTTGATAAATGAGATTAACATTTGAAACATATTGTTTCAGTTTAGGGTCATTAAGTAAGTAGTAGGGTTTAAACCTGAACTGTATAAAAGTATCTTCATCTATTTGAACAGGCATATAGTCCCGGCAGAAATAGTCTCTTGTACCCAGTATTTTGAGACATTGGATATTGTTATAATCAAGAATAGTTTTCAATGCGACAACTTCTTCTTTCAAACCATAAATGGATTGATTTGAATAGTAAACGACGTTTGTTTGAGAGTCTATTATCATAGAATATGTTCTTTAAAAATGAAGTGCAATTTAGATAATTAATCACCCTTCGTATAAATTTTTAACAAATTTTATCCCGTTTACATGGAGGAGAAAAGAAAATGGGTTTACTC
>CAZZCN010000161.1:1194-3686 GCA_964652975.1 uncultured Oscillospiraceae bacterium
ATTACCCCTTATCCTTAAACAAAAAGCAATTTATATTGGACCCTATTCTAGCGAATTTGGTTAAATAATATGTTGATTTTCAAAGAAATAAGAACAATAAGAACATGTTTATAATTCAAACTGTTCATTAAAACACAATGTTCATTGAAAATGAACAGACATTTTAAATGAACATTACCTATATTTTTTCAAATTTCCGGCAGCAAATGGCATTTAGTGCCGAATTATAGTTTTTCAGTATAATCATTTTTCGATAGTTTGAGCAATGTGTGGAATTGCGTTTTACTACGATAAATGTAATATTATGCAATTTGAAACAATTGTTATGTTTCAATCAGGAAAAAGGAACCGGATATTCGTTGGTAAATTTCCATGGTAATAGGTTAATCTTGTTTTTAAGTTCAGTTAATTCAGAAATAATCTGATCAAATGAAGGTGGGTTTTCTTCATAAATCATCTGCTCTATCATTGTGTTATAATCAGCTTTCCATGCATCCATAACTTCCGGAACCGGCAAGGGATTGATGGTTTGTGGTTGATGGAGATTGTAGTTTACCCACCCCACACGCGTAAATTTGTAACGATGATCCACAATGGTGGCATATAAACCTGGATCGGACAATGCTTTTACAGCAAATTCAGTTTTTGATAGTTTCACCACATCGTACAAGTGACGGCTCAGGCGTTCAACCCTCCTGTTTTCAGATGGTCGTTGAAACTCCTCATGAAGGAGAAATATCTTTTCTAAAAAAGTGCGTTCGGGATTTACGGTTGGTATATTAACAGCGGGCTGTATAAAAACTGCACCAGGGTAAGTTTCATCTACCAAAGACTCAAAAGTTTGAACAGTAAAGGGTTCTCGCAGGGACCGGCAACCAATTTCTATTTGTACCCTAGGTTGCAGGTATCCGGGCGGTTCGATAACATACGGGTAATACAGATTGATTTTTCTGTCCCGGTCGCTATCCGGGCCTTCCTCCAATTCGAAACGCACACCTGATAATCCCTTTGCCTCAAAACGGGCTTTCAACTCAGGGAAAAACGTCTTATCTATGTAGGTGCCTGTGGTTTTTCGCAGTTTATCCCGCTGATTTTTTCCTAAATCGCCGGTGAAACCAAAAAATTCCCTGTCGATAGCCAGGTCAATATCTTCGGAAAACCGTTCAATCAATCTCCAGGCTTTGCTTAGAGAAGTGCCTCCTTTAAAAACCAGATGCTGAGCTACTTCCATTTCGAAAATGACGGATAGCGTTTGCACCACCCACCAGTCTTTTTCAACGGCAAAAACAGGAATACCGGTTTTGTTGCTTATTTGCCGATAAATAGAAGCCTTTTCGGTAGCAGGAATGTTATTGAAAGTTACTATTGTCATCTACAGCGCTTTTTTCATTATTTTTTGAATCCAAACCGGAGCTAAAGGAATATCATGGAGCAAGTCCTGATGGTTTTCTTTCTTCAGTAATTCAATTATTGTTTTTTCTTCTTCTACAGTTTGCTTGTTTAAACCAATTTCTTTGAGTGCCTGAATCACCAAGCGACTTATTTCCCCTTTTGCCAAAAGGGACTTAGGAGTGGTTTTCTTGAATCTGATGGTTCGTTTGCCTACTTTTATTACCCGGGGCGAGCCATCAGTGAGCAGCACTATCCGCATTGGTAATTGCGTACTCAAACCTAAGGCATTAAGCGCATAAGCGCCGGTAGGTATTGTGCGAATGCGATCACGTTTTGCTATCGCTGCAGCAATTTCTTCGGCAGTAGGAAGTACCAGGCCGATGTAACTGCTTGTTTTTGGTCGCACATAAATACCCTGTGTAACTCTTGTAATAATGCTGTCCTTTTTTAAACGATGAAGAGCTACACGAATGGCTTCAGGAGTTCCCATTTCCTGAAAATCTTCCGGGAATATCAAAACGCCTCTCGGTTTTGACCTGATAGCTTCTACTATTTTTGTCTCTACACTTTTCATTTTTATCATTCTATAATTGTCACAAATATATGCTAAATTTGTTACAAATCTCCTTGTGAAACAAAATCATTACCAAAGCGAACCCCTATTCGCTTTTCATGATTTTATAATAATATAATTATCAATACATTGTATAGTATTTATAAATAAATTCTGTCGCAAAAATAGTATATATATGCGACATAAATAGTCTTTTATTGTAACATATATAGCATAAATATGTTACAATAATATAGTAAGCAACTCTTGCTACTTCTCTTGCTGTTACTCTAGCTGTTACTCTAACTGTATAAAGGCATATAGAACTTAGGCCGTAACTTAAGGCCGATCCGTTCAGCACTGATTATTCGGCTACACTTCATGAGATCGCTGCAATTAATTTAAAACCAGCTAACGAGGAAGTAATTATAATTATACCGGTAATCATTGTAAATGTGCCAGCGGGGATTTATTTTTTGGCGCGTCTCGGTATATTTGCTTTTTTCTGCAAATACCGTGACAAAAAATGCACCCCTGGAGCCATCCG
>CAZZCN010000162.1:0-3626 GCA_964652975.1 uncultured Oscillospiraceae bacterium
TAGTCAATTAGGTTGGTGTTATTATCCATTTTGTTTCATCCTTTTGTAAAATTTCTTATTATCCATTTGTAAAATTTCTTATTATCCATAAAAGTCACAAAATATCGATTAAAGGTATCCGTTAGATATTTTTTCCATCTGCAGCTGTTAATTTCAGTTGGTTAGCGGCACTAACCAACTCGCTGTTTTCTTTCCTTAATTTTGTCTTTAAATATGTGGTATGTTTCTAGTTTAATGCTTATTTTATAAATATTCTAATTCATTGCGGATTTAATATCAATAACATATATCACAATATCAACATTAAATCATTAAATCAACGTAGCTTATAATGCCTAATCTTACAGCAACGCCACAATATCCTTTTCTATATTTTCCGGCGTTTCGGCCGACCCGAACCGCGCAACTACATTGCCCTGTCTATCAACAAGGAATTTAGTGAAATTCCATTTGATTTTCGAGCCAAGAACACTGCTCTGTTCTTTTTTCAAAAACTTATAAAGCGGATCCGCATTCGCTCCGTTAACCTCGATTTTGGCAAAACGAGGAAATGTCGTACCGTAGTTTAAAGTACAAAAGCTCTGGATTTCCTCTTCGGTGCCCGGCGCCTGTCCTGCAAACTGGTTGCATGGAAAGTCAAGAACCTCAAAACCTTTGTCTGCATACTTATCGTATAATTCCTGTAGACCCTTGTATTGCGGCGTGAACCCGCATCCGGTTGCTGTATTCACGATAAGAAGAACCTTGCCTCTAAAATCTCCCATTGATACAACAGTATCCCCTCTGCCTTTGACTGAAAAATCATAAATGTTCATAAATACACATCCTTTCTACAAAATTGTTTTAATAACTTTTTACCCCTTGCCATTGATTCATCAGAAGCTAGACTTTTATCTATTGGTTTTGTTTCCTTTGAAGTAATGGCTTTCACCAGTTTCTCTATTGCTTCTGTTTCTTTAATGACAATATTTTTATCGAATGAACTTGTTGCCATAAATTACCCCTTCTGTGTCATGCCACAAATTACCTTGTTCGCAAAATCAGAACCCGAACAGTGATGATGTATCAATTAAAATATCACTTGGGAAACACACTTTATGTTTTTCACAAAACATATTTATAAATTCATCTGTTGGTTCCTTATGCTTCTGATATTCTTGTATAAGTTCGAGCTTTATTTCTTCACGCTTTGAATTAGCCTTATCTGAATCCATATAAATAATTCCGTACATTTTGCCATATGAAAAGTATATTTCATATGGCCCTTCTTCCGAAGAAAATAAACTCACTTCTAATTTCCCATCATAAACTTCGCTTATTTCCATATAAGTGTTCTTATAATGTCTGGCTTTTTCCGAAAAACATTCAGTCACATTTTCCCAACTATACATAACCGGATTCCTCGCTTTCATTTTCTGGATACGTTAATATGTAATTTGACATTGTCGCCTCCGTTGAATTGATTTTAGTGAGCACTAACTAACATCCTTCTTTGTTATTATAAGTGTAATTACTAATTTTGAACTACCTCAATCAGCAGCGGTACCATCAAAAAACAAATTCAATATTTTCATCCTCTGAAACATCACTTTGTACTCTGCAACTATCATCAGAAGCACTATCGTAAATCGCTTTTACTATTTTTTCTATATTTTGGATTTCATTAATAACATCTTCTCTTGTTATATTGTTTTGCGTTCCATCATAGTGGCTACGGTCAGATTGGTGTGCAATTTCATTCCTTCTTTTGAAGAGACGATTTAAATGACGCTTAAGTTGATCAATAGTTTTATCAGTACTTCCTTGCACATAAAAAGCTTTATCCGCAACCTTTTGAATGTCAATTCCCAACAAGTTTAGCTGGTCCTTAATCGATTTATAATCCATGAATGTACCAGAAATAATAGCATTATTAACATGCTCCAAAAACCACGATGTCTCTTCAGGATTACTTATTACGTACAATACATCAGAAAGTTTAAGGTTATAGTTATTGTATTTTTCTGTACGACTCCATTCCTTATTGAATATTTTGTTCATTCCATATTTTGTTATTTCATGGATATAATAATCCAGGGCACTTTCTAAAAAAACAATTTGCGTTCGCCAAATGTCCTTTGCATAATCTTCTTTGCCGGCAGCAACCAAATCATCAGCCAATTCAAAATGGCGTTTTACGGCCTCAAGATTCTCACTAAAATGGCTGTAAATATTTTCCAGATCGAAATTAGTAACTTTTATCGGTCTCTTTTCACGGTTGTTCTCTTTTCGTGGCTGTAACCCAAGATTGCGTTTATCGTTCATTGGATTACCTCACATTAAATATGTCAGCAATATCACCATTCAAACACGGTATAGCTCCATATTTCCCGCTAATATAGCCTTTGCGAATGTTTTCATCTTTCCTGACATTTTTTAGTTCTGATAATGAAAACAGATCCGTAGATCTATCCGTTGGATTTAATTCAGTAAACCAAATTTGGTCTCTTCTGAATCGCTTAAGATCCAAGAGATTAATATCATGTGTCGTAAACAAAAGTTGAGAATTCGAATCAGACTTGCCTTTAAGAAACAGATCAAGTATATCTTCTACAATGCATGGATGAAGGCTAGATTCGAGTTCATCCCATATTAATACTTTGTCACGCATAATAATATCAATGAGTGGGCACAGTACTTCAAACAACTTTATTATACCGCTTGAATCATCGATTAGGTCTATACTAAATTTCCCATAATTAAGCATAGCTTCAATTTGGCTTGCGTCTTGTGATGCAATAAAAGTCTTTAGTTGATCAGGCATATCAGCAGGTAATTCATTTACCTCCATACGTTTACGTTCAAATTTCGTTGTTACATCTTGAATTCCCGTACCGATGTGCTTCATAATATTAGTAAATTCTTGTTTAAGAGCAGCGTTGCTACTTAATGCTTCAATAGAGTAATTTAACCATTGATTCGGAATACTTGGATAAACAACTATGTCATCTTTGAAAAAGAGAAACACTGCTTCATAATCTTGATTTGAACTAAAATTGGCAGCACATGATAAAAACAGACGATTATCCTTAAGAACACCTATAGCATTTTCACTGTCCTTTTTGTACTTATCACCAAATGTCAACGAACTTAAATAAACACCTCTTTCAAATATTTTCGATTGCCTTCCATTTCGAAAATGATAAAGATATTCTTCGGTGATTTTCTCATCAACGTATGACACGCCATATGCATAGCGAACGTCATTTTTAATGAATTGGCAACTGAACACAGTCGGCGCATCTTTCTGACTCAATTTATGAGGAATTCTATTAATCTTATCACCTGGCTGATAATTAATACTATTTGAGACCAGAAGTTTAAGAAAAGTGATTGATTGAACAAGTGATGTCTTTCCAGAGCCATTTGCCCCATAAAGCGAGATTAAACGAAGCACCCGAATTCTATCATCATCAAATTTTCTTAACTGATTTTCATAAGTATCATCAGACGATGCCAAGAATGAAAAAGTAATTCTATCCTTTATTGATCTAAAATTTTCACACGAATATTCAAGTAACATAATGCATTTCCGTCGAGTAGACAACTCGACACTCCTTTCTCGTATTTAACTTTTTTATAACACG
>CAZZCN010000163.1:0-3608 GCA_964652975.1 uncultured Oscillospiraceae bacterium
TTCGTAAACAGTCTGAAAGTATTTTACCAGTTTCGTTTCATCAACCATACCCTTAACAAAAGGTGCTATCTTGGCAGATAATTCAAGGTCTGAAGGTCCATATGGAAGGATTGCAATACCGCCATCGGCAACCTGGTAATCCGATGCCTTGAAGGGTTCATTTGCGATATACAGGTTTTCTGTCCCAAAATATGTCTTCATCATTTCTTCAGCTATATTCTTGGATATTTGCTGTTCAATTCTGTTGCCGGCACGCCACAGGTATGACTGTAGTGTGCTAAAATACATGCCTCTTCCCTTATCGGTAAATATCAGTCTGGTGTTTCCATCCTTGCCACCTTCGATTTTGAGACCAGCGACAAGTGCGTAATTGATTGATGTGTCTATTTCGTGATATGAAGTTTTAACATCGATGTAATGTTTGATTGCGTCTTTGTCACCTTTGGCAGACTGTGCTTCAATCAGAATATATGTATCTGCAAGTGTTAGGGCATTTAGCGGTATGTTGATCCGCTCGAAAGCCTTCCCTGTGACTGTTTTTACATCTGTTGGGTTGGATGAGGAGCTGATCTTGTAAGTTATCAAATCACCGGTTTTCAGATTGTTTCCATATCCGGTTACTCCAATGGAAGCCTTGTCGCCGGCAAGATATGTGGAATTGAACGAATAGTTTATAAAAAACGGCAACGTTACCTTTAAAGTCTGAGTTTTACTACCGGCTCCCAAATCGGTTGAAATACCGGTCAATGTTATGCGCCATGATGTAATATTATCAGGCAGTTTGAACCTTATCTCACCTTCACCGTTTTCGTTTAACACTACAGTTTTGAAAAGTGCCGTGTCGGCAAACTTTTCTCTTACAACAGCTGCTTTGTCAGCCATTGGAGCTCCTGATGCATTGTCGCTGTTTTCAGATAATTCATAATTTGACGACGTGGTCATCATGGCTTTAACGCCATCACGCTGTGCACCCGATCCGCCAAAGTCCATTCCTGAATTTATATGAGAAGCATAACTTGTGGTGATTCCTGAAGGTGTGAATTCATACAGTGATTCCAAAGTTGAAACCGTCATATCCATAAGACTGAAAAGTGCTTCGTCAACAATGCCGGCATTTACAATTGCCTTGACGCGCTTGCCGCTTTTATCCTGTGCATTCAATTTTATTACAACCTCTTCACCTGGTTTGTAGGAAACCTTATCAGTAGAGGCGTTTATCAAAATCTCCTTCTCGGAATAGTCATAGACAACATTGACATCGCCTGTTTCTACGAAAGATATGCCATTGAAATAGACAGCCTTCACATAAATATTAGGTTTGCAAATATCGGTGATTTTGAATCCATAGGTGTTTTTAGCCGAAGCGGTATAATCTACTATTCCGTTTTGGCTCCTGATGTAAAGGACTGACGATGCAGCAACGTTATCAAGACCTTTCTTTAGTTCAAGCGTTACATCGCTGCCATCTTTATATTTTTCTTTGACACCATCCAGATAATACCTGTTATTATCGATGTAACTGTTGTTATAGTAAAACCATTGCTCCCCGATGTAACCGGTGAAATTCATTACTCTTCCCTTTTTGTCAACGCAAGTTGTTTCATAGGAGTAGTACCCATCGGAAATCGCAGGTGCGTTAAAAAGAAATTTGTATTCGCCTTTGGCATCGGTGACAGCATTAATTGCAGCCACTGTTTCCTTGACCTGTCTGTAGTCGTATCTTTGCATGACTTTTTTGTTGATAAAATCATAATAGGTTCCATTCTCGTACTTCACCCATCTGTTTTTGATGATTGAACCGGTTATAGCTTTCCCAGCCACTGCGCTACCAAGATAATCACCATAATCTTTAAGTGTACCGTTATTGATCCGGTCAAGCACAATGTTGTTAACTTTAAAATCTATCTGACCTTGTCGAAGCTGTCCTTGCCCGATACCGATAATCTTAGAGTCAATATTGACATTTATATCATTCAAGAAAACTCTCACAGTATCATTAGCTATAATCTCCCCTGATTCTGGCAATGTTGAGTGAGTCGAAAAATTCGCCTGATACTCGCCTTGTGCGTTCCCTTGAACACCGGGTATCAAGCTGACTTTGAATTGTCCGTTATCGTCGGTTTTGACTGTTTCCGACTCTTTTTTGTTCGAATAACCCAAATTGAAAGTGTAATTAACATCAAGCCCCGGAACTTTTGTTCCTTCGAAAAAGGCTGTCTTTACTGTGAATTCAACAGGCTCGTACCAGAAAACAGCCTTTTTGTTTTTTTCAATCTCAATCTTATAGGCAGGCTTGGTATAATTGTCGACCGTTATGCTTGAACTTGCAACAATTTCATCACCGACTTTGATCTGAAGTGTGTAATTCCCCTTTTCAAGGAACGGCAGTTCAAGACTACCGTCGAATGCACCATCAGTTAAACTCAATATGGTTTTGGCGACCGGTTCGTTGGTGAATGCTGGGAAAATCGACCATGAGTCTCTTCCATACGCGGGATAATATCCACCTTTTGTTATCTGAGCGGTAACTTTATCGATTTTCTCATTTGAATATCTGTTTTTGATAAAACCCCAGAAAGAAACAGTGTCATTAGACTTGTAAAGCGGCCTGTCCAACTGGATATAACGCCAGTAATCGTTGGAATTGTTGTTAAAATAATCTGGCATGAACATATCAAAATATGCGTATTTATAGCCATAAGAATAATCGTTCATGTATTTTCTTAGAATTGCAGTTCTTCCATCGGCTGCCTCGATTTTGAAATAGCGCTCACCGGAATCGTTGGCCTTCTTATAGTTTTCTGAATCTTTGTAGTCAAAAAATGAGACGCCCTGCTCGTTGGTGTTCCAAACTGTCGAAGTTCCATTGAAAAGCTTGATTTTGGCATCAATCAGTGGCTTCTTGGTCTTCAAATCGTTAACCCAAACCAGCATTGAATCCTTGTCTGCAGTCATATAGAATCCTATATCGGTTATCTGAATAAATGTCTGAAATCTAGTATCCTCCCATGTGCAATCCACAAGATAGTATCCTGCTGGTAGATTCGATGGCATTTTGATAAATCTGTCTTCATCGGTCGTAGGATTCTGCTTTAATTCATTTTCGAAAGTAAGAACTTTGGAAAGTCCACGTGTATCGGCAAAACTTTTATACATATATGAATAATTAGCCCAGATCGGTGTATTGCTTTTCTTGTCAATGGCTCCAAGGAAATCGTCAATGTTCTTGTACCCGTAAACAGCCGTCTTAACTGTGTAATCGGTTGTTGTATTTACTCCGGTACTTTTCGTATTGAAGTAATAATTTACAGGCAGATATGGTTTCTCTGTTGTATTGTATTCATTAAGTACTTTATTAAAGAATATATAGCCCTTATCGTACCTGCTTTGTTGATCTTTTGCCTCCAATGTTGTTTCGAAAGAAAAAACATAGTCGTTTTCGATCTTTGTTTTACTGTCTGTTGTCATGATGCCTTTTCGTAATGTCACTATATATAAAGTGCCAGTTGCAAGCGGTTTGTCTGGAATAAAAGCGTATGCATTCTTGTGTCTTTCGAATTTACCCTTGACTTGTGGTACTATTTCAAAATATTCGTCTGGATTCTGGT
>CAZZCN010000164.1:0-3594 GCA_964652975.1 uncultured Oscillospiraceae bacterium
GACTGTGGATGCCTCATTATTATTATGTCCGTCGCCATGACGTCAATCGTTCTGGCGGTGTCTATAAGAGTCTCGCCTTTGTTGACACTGCTGCCGGATGATGAGATATTGGCGCTTGACGCTCCCATGAATTTAGATGCCATTTCAAAGGACAGTCTTGTTCTCGTGCTGTTTTCGTAAAACAGTGTGACGACTGATTTGCCCTGGAGATGTGTGGATTTTTTATTACCCGACGTAAGAAGGACTTTCATTTTCTCTGCCGTATCCAAAATCAGGTTGATCTCGTCGGCACAGAGGTCCTTCAGTCCTAATAAATCCTTTGTGGAAAGCTGCATATCAGGATTCCTTCCTTTCTTCCTTGTCATATAAGACGACACAATCGATATCGTCGATTTCACTTACTTTTACATGTATGGATTCCGTCATGGAAGTCGGTACGTTTTTGCCGAAGTAATCCGCCCTTATAGGAAGTTCACGATGCCCTCTGTCGATGAGGATTGCGAGTTGTATGCAAGATGGTCTTCCCATGTCGAAAATGGCTTCTATGGCAGCTCTCGTGGTTCTGCCGGTAAAAAGAACATCATCAACCAGCACAATTGTCTTGTTGTTGACTGTAAAATCAATCGCTGTTCCATTTACAACCGGATGTTCTGAGAGCATGCTGAGGTCATCTCTATAAAAAGTAATGTCCAGAATGCCTACCGGCGGACGGAGCTTCTCAATCTGTTCAATCTTGTCTGCGATTCTGTTAGCAAGAGGTACGCCCCTTCTCTGTATCCCGATAAGGCACATGTTATCTATGCCTTTGTTCCTCTCGATTATTTCATGTGCAATTCTTGTGATCGCCCTTTCAATGGCAGGTGCGTCCATTATAGTAGCTTTCTGGTTCAATTTGAGCGTCCTCCTTATTTATATTATTTACATCTTCGTGCTTTTCTACAAAAAAATACTTCCTGCCGGTGTAGCAGAAAGTATAATAAGCAATGTATTACCGGGAAAAGCTGTATTCCCTAATGCCAATTACCCTTCTGAGCCTCACAGGACTAGTTAAAAGGTTTTGTTTTCAATATAATAAACTAATTATTGACAAAATACAAGTGCTTTGTTAATATCTTTAAGAAATGAATATCTACCTCGGGGATGTGGCGGAATTGGCAGACGCGTCAGACTCAAAATCTGGTTACTGTGAGGTAGTAAGGGTTCGATTCCCTTCATCCCCACCAATGAAATGACACCATTATATGGTGTCATTTTGCAGTATAGATGAAAATTGGTGGGGTTCCCCACACATGCAAAAAATTAACTTTTATATGGTGTCTTTTTTATTGCATTTATGGGAGCCTGGTGGGGTTCCCCACCAGTGTGTATGCAAGATTATATGGTGTCATTTTGCAGTATAGATGAAAATTGGTGGGGTTCCCCACACAGGCAAAAAACATACAATTACATGGTGCCGTTTTTATAGTAATCCAATTAATTAATTGAGAGTCGTTTGGCAAAAGAAAATGGTATGATACAATTGCTACCTGTACATTTATATGCATCCTCTTTATGCATCTGATCAACAATCTCGTCTTTGTTTAATTTGCCAAATTTCGATATTATTTCATCAATTGTTTCAAATTCCGATTTGTCTAACTTTTTAATTTCAAATCCTGGCGTAGGCTTGAATTTATATGCTATATTTTCTTTATAATACACTGTATCAAATGTGACTCCTTCTAAAATGACTATTTGATCATATCCTTCAGGAACTGCACCCATTGGTAAAGCTCTATAAGCCAATCCACTTATTGCTACACCATATCGTTTGAAATTAAGGAAGTCAGAATACCAGAGCATTTTCATTAATTTGACTTTATGTAGACTTTTAACTTTGGATGCCATGTAATTAATCATCTCTACTACTTTATCGAGATTTAATTTTACACGCCCTGTTGTAATTTCATCATCAAAGTCCGCATAAATTGCCTGAATAGAATCGATAAGGTATTGATTGCGTTTCTTATTAAACTGTTCTCGTGCTTCATGGTAATATTTATTGAATGCCTTTTTTGAAATACTGCCTTCTGCTCTTTTCAGCATTTCTATAAACCATTTCGGATCTGTGCTAATTTTCTTAAGAATATCATCATGAGCGCGATCTTGAATCTGATGATTCTCATATCGTGTTATAGTGGCCTTGCCCCAGTCAAGTATTTCGGAAAAGTCTTTCTGGCTTACACTAAACATATCTCGTATATCAACAATATCTGAAGATGTTAATAGTCCTACTTTCTTACGATATGCATCTTTCATTGCAAGACTATTAGATCTTATCATAACCTCAGTTTCAATGAATTCGTCTGCATTTGAGCAGTATTCGTAGATGGAATTAAATGAAATTTGCTCACCTTTATAAGTCTCTGTGTCCAACTGCTCGATTGTATCGACTTCATGGTCTTCCATACAAATTAAACATTGTTTCATTTCTCTTTTAATCGTCTTCATCATACCACCTCAATTTTTCCGGTAAGGAAAGTCCGTTTCCTTAAATTTCCATTCTGCAAAATGAAAGGACATTACAAATATATAGTTACCACCGCTTGCATGTGCTAGGCTTACCAGCTCTACTCTGATTTTGATAAAAACGTCTTCTCCGGAATATTGTCTACCAAACACCCGCATATCAGATCGTTTAGGAAATCTCAAATCTTTAATAGTCTCGATATAATCACAAGCCTCTAGATTACTTAATTCTCTTTTGAGAGTAGAAACTTCATCTTCATCCGGAAATAATTTCGATATGGTATATCTGTTAGTAAATTTTATATTGCGATTCTCATCTACTAATCTATCTTTTTGAAAATTTATCGTAGCTGTACCGCTTTGTATAGAGTGTTTAAGTCGTGCAATGCAGGTATTAACCTCCAATAAATTCTCAATACGTTTTTTCACATTTAAATCAAGCATCTATATTCTATCACTCCTCAAAAATCAAGTCAATACTTTTGGTATCATTTGATACCATTATATCACAATTCAAAAAATAATAGAACAGGGTAACTCAAATATTATCAGTTATTTTATGTAGAAAAATAATTTCTGCTATTCTCCACTTACCGTTTCATACGGCCAGTCGATTATGCCGCCAAAGTCATAAATGCTGGTATACCCCATCTGCACCAGCATTGCCGCTGCTGTTGCACTGCGGTTGCCGCTACGGCAGTAAATGAAATATGTTTTAGTTTTTTCGGGTATCACAGTCGCAGCTTTTTCTGATATGGTATCTACAGGTAGTAAAAGTGCATTGGGAATATGTTTTTCTAAGTACTCTTCTTTTGTTCTGACATCCACAATTATTATACTCTTATCAGCATCAAGTCGTTCTTTGGCTTCTTTTGCACTTATAACCTTACCTAATGCTTGATTTGACTCAGAGTTTTGGCTATTTTCAGTTGAAATATTCTGACTTGTGTCTTCTCCCTTGCTCTGAGCATCGGTATTACTTGAAATATCGTTCCCGGAATTCGCACATGAAGTAAATAACAGAACTGATGTTAGTAAAATAAGTAACATATATCTTTTCATATCATCATCTCTCCTTAAAATTTA
>CAZZCN010000165.1:0-3557 GCA_964652975.1 uncultured Oscillospiraceae bacterium
CCTTTGTTTTTATCATAAGTTAATTTCTCCAATATAAATATTGCTTGTCCACTTTTCTCAATCATTATAGTAATATTGTACATTAGAATTATTATTAGCGATATGTTTTTTATTGTTTTTATATATATTATATTGATATTTTCTTATTAAAAAAACAAAAAGTGCTTATCTGTTACAATAAGCACTTTTATTTCACTTTTCCATTGACTTAAACTTAAATTACTTCTTCGCTACTAATTTCTCTTTAATCTTAGCTGCTTTTCCTACTCTGTCTCTCAAGTAATAAAGTTTTGCCCTTCTTACACGTCCTTTGCGGACTGTCTCGATCTTGTCGATATTGGGCGAATGGATAGGAAGAATTCTCTCGACACCTACTCCTGATGCCAGTCTTCTTACGGTTACAGTTTCTGAAAGACCTGCGCCTTTACGAGCTATGACTGTTCCTTCGAAAATCTGAATTCTCTCACGGTTTCCTTCTTTGATTTTAAGATGAACTTTAACATAATCACCGATGTCTAAATTAGGGTAATTATTCTTAAGTTGATCCTGTTCAATTGCTTTTACCAAATCCATTATGCGTTCCTCCCTTCTTCATAGGACGTTCATGCACGCAATCGGCAGCGGACCATCCGTAGTACCGTGGTATAATACCACATTGTCAAATTAAATTCAATAAGTTTTTTTGTTTTTCGATTTTCAATAAATTGCGATTTCGATTTATGACATTTTTCGTCACTGTTGTAGGGATATTCAAGCATTTATTTGTGCAAAATCTTATAATGCGCATCATATTATTTGAAAAACATAAAATCCCTAATGTTTAAATTTTATGAACCCTGTCGCTTGGTTGATTTTGACATTGAAATCAGCTCCACCATGTCGTCTTCGGTAACTTCCATTTTGTCAAAAATATCCGGTCTTTTAATCATGGTCTCGTATAGTCCCTGAATCCTGTTGTATTTGCGGATTTTCTCGTGATGCCCTGACAAAAGAACGTCCGGCACTTTCCTTCCCCGCCATACCGCGGGCCTTGTATATTGCGGATGCTCGAGTCCACTATTCATGTGGGATTCAAAATTGTAAGCGTCCTCACTGGGCAAAACTCCTGGTAGAAGGCGTGCCACAGCATCTATTACAACGCATGCAGGCAATTCACCGCCTGTCAGAACATAATCGCCTATGGATAATTCCTCGTCGACAATTTCTTCTAAAACCCTTTCGTCGACGCCCTCATAGTGGCCGCAGAGAAAAATTATATTATCCATTTGCGCAAGTTCCAGCGCTCTTTTCTGATCAAACACCTTACCCTTGGGACTCATAAATATTGTATGTGGCTTGCTGTCCGTCGCTAATTCCTTAGTGACTTCGACATAACTGTCATAAATCGGATCGCAGAGCATAAGCATTCCCGTGCCGCCGCCAAACATGGCGTCATCTACCTTGGCATATGCCGCGCGGGCATTATCACGGATGTTCTTAGTCTTCACAGTTAAAAATCCAGATGCTATCGCCCTGCCTATTATGCTGGTGTTAAGTACTTGATCCACCATTTCTGGGAATAATGTCAAAACAGTAATATTCACGACAATACTCCTTCTCTTTTGAAAACAGATATGTTCCTGACATCGTTAAACCTCAAGGCGTCAGATAACTGATAAAACATAATATATTTAGTATAAAATTCCTGCCATAAAGATGTCTTGAAATTAATTATAAATTTCGAGAAGTCCTTCAGGTAGTTCAACAACTATGACTTTTGCACCGGTATCTACTGATTTTACAACTGCCTTGATAGCAGGAAGCAAAAGGTCTTTCTTCTCGTTTCGTTTAACAACATAAACGTCATTCGCACCCGTTGTTATAACATCGGTTATCTCACCGAGCCTCGTATTGTTGACATCAAAAACCACACATCCTACGATATCGCAAATGAAATAGGCGTTTTCAGGCAATGCGACCGCATTTTGTCTTGTAACACAAAGGTTTTTGCCTTTTAAAAGTGCTGCGGCATCCATATCGCTTATTTCTTTTAGTCTTAGGATTGGTCTGTTCTTGGCAAATTTAACTCCGGTACAATTGACTTCTCTGATGATTTTACCGGCTTTGTCGGTCAAGATACATTCCTTAAGCTTCTGAAACCGTGTTACATCGTCAGTCAAGGGAAAAACGCTTATATCTCCCCTGACCCCGTGTGTCCCTGTGATTTCACCGATTATCAAAAGGTCATCTGACATGGCTGCCTCCTTTTGTTAACCGATTATATCAACTATAACCCTTTTGTTGTCTCTGGTAGCTTTGGCTTTGATTACAGACCTTATAGCCTGTGCCCTCTTACCCTTTTTGCCGATGACCTTGCCCATATCTTCCTGCGCAACAGAAAGTTCGAGGACTATGGTATTACCCTGGTCTACCTGGTTGACAACAACCTTGTCGGGCTCGTCAACAAGCTCCTGGGCGATTATTTTAAGTAATTCCTTCATTTAAGAGGTCCTCCAATAAATCAGCCTATGATTCCTTGCTTCTTAAGTAATGCTTTTACTGTGTCAGTTGGTTGTGCACCGTTTGAAATCCACTTCTTGGCTGATTCTGCATCTACATGCACTTCTGCCGGATCTTTAAGCGGATCATAGGTACCAATCTCTTCGATGAATCTTCCGTCTCTAGGAAATCTTGAATCTGCTACAACGATTCTGTAAAAAGGTTTTTTCTTTGCGCCCATTCTCTTTAATCTGATTTTAACTGCCATTTTCTTACTCCTCCAAAAAATTAAATATATATATCAAAAGTTAAAAAGGGAAACCCATGTTCTTACCAAATCCACCCATTTTACCCTTGGACATCTGACCGAACTTTTTCATCATTGTCTGTGTCTGTTCAAATTGGTTCATAAGCCTGTTGACATCCTGAACCGTAGTACCTGATCCTTTTGCTATCCTGATTCTGCGTTTGGCGTTAAGCAGTGAAGGATTTGCCCGCTCCTTCTTGGTCATAGAGTTTATTATTGCTATGCTCCGAGGAATAGCCTTTTCGTCCACCTTGGCATTTTCGAGGGATTTCTTGTTCATGCCAGGCATCATACCAAGAAGATTCTCAATAGGTCCCATTTTCGTTACTTCTTCGAACTGCGAAAGCATGTCATCCAATGTGAATTTGTTGGTGTTTATTTTGTCAAGTGTAGCTTTTGCTTTCTGCTCGTCAAACTTCTCAACAGTCTTCTCTATAAGGCTTAACACATCACCCATACCAAGAATTCTTGATGCCATTCTGTCGGGATGAAACTCCTCCACGTCAGCTAGCTTCTCTCCAACACCGATCATCTTGATTGACTTGCCTGTCATCTTGTGAATTGAAAGTGCTGCACCGCCTCTTGCGTCACCGTCAAGCTTTGTCATTATAAATCCGGTTATGCCTACAGATTCATCAAAAGCAGTGGCAACATTTACTGCCTCCTGACCGATCATTGCATCTACAACAAGTAACTTCTCTGTTGGATTTACTGCATTAATTACTTGTTTCAATTCCTGCATCATGGAGCGGTCGATTGTTGCCCGACCTGC
>CAZZCN010000166.1:0-3441 GCA_964652975.1 uncultured Oscillospiraceae bacterium
TTGGCAGCTGTTGTCGGTATCGTTTTGATGCTGTTTTTGAAGCCACCCGCAGAGAGAAAAGATTAATCAAGTCAAACACCCAGTAATTTAAAAAGCCCGATTGTAGTTTTAATATTACAGTCGGGTTTTTCCATTCAAATCTAATTATCAGGAATATTTATGTGTCGATTAGAATTCTAAAAACGATTGCTTATTCTTTTCGCTTTTCGTAAAACTCCAAAAATTCTGACACAGACAGTACATCAGGATCATCCGGAAAATGCTTCAGATTAACGGTAATTAGCTTTGCATGACAGTAACATGCAACTTCATAAAATTTCTTATCCGCTTCGTCAATAAAACTTTTATCGCATGGCTGCGCAACAACAGATCGGCCAATACCTTCAATCCAGTCAATTAACGAATCTATTTCATTCTTCGAAAAACCAAATTTAGGACGTTTCAAAACTTCCTTGTACTCATTCATGATTCTGTAATCATAACAGGGAATAAGGGATTCATTCAAAATCAAGCTGATTAGTTTTGCCGGGGCTCCACCTCTTGACCAAAGGGCAGATACAAGGATATTCGTGTCAATAACCACCAACATAAGCTATCACCTTTCACCGCTGCGAACTTCTGCAATTTCTTTCTCAATATCTTCATCACTCATAAAACCCATTGCAGCTGCTTTCGATCTCATGGAGTTAAAAGCTATCATTGCTTTCGCCTGGCGAATGGCTTTAAGCGTTTCCTCAAAACTTCCATCGGATATATCAAGAAGTATAGCGGTCGGCTTTCCGTTGTTGGTTATAATAACCTCACCATCTGCTGAAAGGTTATTCCAAATGCTCTTTGGTGTTGTTCTCAAGTCTCTTACAGAATAGAAATTCATGTTATCACCTCCGCTCTTATTATACAATATATGTTACACGATTGTCAACGAATAATGAGCACATTTTGTTACAAGCTGAAGCATTGGTCGTAGGATGTAAAAGTTTTTACTAGTAAATTACATCAATATTAGTTATACTATAGCAAACTTATTTATGTTTTGTAGTTTAAAAAACACAAAAAAATAGTTTGCCGAATGCGTTTTGATAGCACATACATTATACAACTTATTTCAAAACGCTATGACAGCGGTTTCTTTTGCGTATTCTGCAGTTTTGAAACCTTAGGAACTTGTGTATGGCACTTGTTCCGAAAAATGTGCATGTACATTCAACATGCAAAGAAGGAGTTAGTAATGAGATACACCACCAGACAAATCACACAGGCCGCGGTAATAGCAGCGGCATACCTGGGACTGACCTTTGCATTTGCCCCGATTAGTTTCGGGTTGGTGCAGTTTAGGATTTCAGAGTCGTTGATGTTGCTTGCAGCAATAACACCCACAGCTATTCCAGGACTTTTTATAGGATGCCTGATATCGAATTTTATTTCTGGAGGGCTTGGGATAATAGATGTAATTCTTGGTAGTCTGGCAACGTTAATTGCTGCTGCATTGACTTATACGCTATCATCAAGAATTTCACCTAAATTACAAAAAATCAAAGTAGGACTTCTGCCTTTACCCACAATTATAATAAACGGTATTATTGTTGGAATGTACCTTCCATTTCTGTTAACAGATTTCAAATCAAGCACAGAGAGTTTGATTTTTATATTTGCTACATCCATCGGTTCTGTAATGCTTGGAGAACTTGTAGTAACTTACGCACTGGGCATTCCGTTGTACCTGGGGATCAAGCGCACCAGGATATTCCGAAGTGACGAAGGATTGTAATGCTGATAAAAGAGCATTTATAACTATAGCAAAGCAAAAGAAAAATTGCAGAAAATATTGATATAGAAAATTATATAACAGAAAAGTTGAACTAGAAACATAGGAAAAGAGATTAAAAATGGAACACTCACATTATTTCGACAAAAATCCGCAGGCCAAGGACAAGCCAATCGAGATCACGACAAGAATCAATACAATTGATTTTTCGTTTATGACCAACAGCGGTGTTTTTTCCAAGAATCAACTGGATTTTGGTAGCGAGCTATTAATAAAGGCTTTTTTGGACGATAACAAGAAGCAGGTCCAGGGTGACAAGAATATCATAAGCCCAGGTGAAAAGAGCGTCACCGGGCAAGTCGAAAAGAACGTCCTAGACCTTGGCTGTGGCTACGGCGGGGTAGGCATTATAATCAAAAGACTGCTACCCGGTGTGACGCTCAACATGACCGACATCAACGAACGGGCTTTAGAACTTGCACGCCAAAATGCGACAAGGAACCTGGTGAAATTCGCCAACATATTTGCCTCTGACGCCTTGGATGAAACCCAGGATAAATATGATATAATTCTAACCAATCCACCAGTCAGGGCGGGCAAAAGCGTAGTTTTCAAATTTTACGAGGCGTCATTTTCACACTTGAAACCCGAAGGATCACTTTATGTGGTCATACAGAAAAAGCAAGGCGCCCCTTCCACCGAGGAGAAGCTTAAACAGCTTTTCGGCAACTGCGAGGTTATTGACAAGAAGAGCGGCTACAGGATTTTCAAGAGCGTTAGGCAACAGGAAGCTTGGTAGTTACAAAAAAGGAGGCAGTTATGATTGAAATCAAAAATGTATCAAAAAGCTATAATGGTAAAACAAAAGCTGTAGACAGTATTTCGATGGATATAAGGAATGGCGAGATATTCGGATTCCTAGGACCGAACGGAGCTGGTAAGACCACTACCATCAAGATGATAACAGGCATATTGTCGGCAGACGAAGGTCAGATTCTGGTGAATGGCTTTGATATTGTCAAGTCACCGCTTGACGCGAAGAAAAGTTTTGGATTTGTTCCTGACGACCCCAATATTTTCCCAAGGCTAAAAGGTATAGAATATCTTCAGTTCATGGGCGACCTGTACTCGATACCGTCTGATGTCCGTAAGGAAAGAATCAAAATGCTGTCCGCGAAATTCGAACTGGAAACGGCTCTCGGAGACAAGATACAGAGCTTTTCACACGGTATGCGCCAAAAGCTTATAATAATCGGTGCTTTGCTGCACAATCCTGATGTATGGATTCTGGATGAACCAATGACAGGTCTTGACCCGAAATCCTCTTACCAGCTCAAGGAGATGATGAGGAGTCACGCCGACCAGGGGAAGACTGTGTTTTTTTCAACGCATGTACTGGATGTCGCCGAAAAGGTGTGTGACAGGATAGCAATCGTTGACAATGGCAGGATATTATTCATCGGTACCGTCGATGAGATGCGCATGGAATTCAAGTCTCAAGGCTCGCTTGAATCAATGTTCCTGGACCTCACCAACGACGACTAGATTGAAAATGTGAGCACGCGAAGAACAGTCAAAAAAATCTGTATTTAAAACCGAGGTGATTTGTTAAATGAAAAATATATATCTGCTTGTAATGGCAATGCTGAAAGGCAATGGGATAGCCGATCTTGGCG
>CAZZCN010000167.1:0-1287 GCA_964652975.1 uncultured Oscillospiraceae bacterium
TGCTGATTTTGACGGTGACCAGATGGCGGTTCATGTTCCTCTTTCAGCAGAGGCACAGGCTGAGGCAAGATTTTTGATGCTTTCTGCCAACAATCTACTTAAGCCGCAAGACGGCAAGCCAGTTACCGTACCTACACAGGACATGGTAATTGGATGCTATTATCTGACAATTGACAAGGAAGATTCAAAAGGCGAAGGTAAAGTATTTTCATCTGTAGATGAAGCTATAATGGCACTTGACGAGCATGAACTTGATTTACATGCTAACATAAAAATCCGCTGCGAGAGAATTGTGAATGGAAAAATGAAAAGCGGTCTTATTTCCAGCACGCTTGGAAGATTTATATTCAACGGCATTATTCCTCAGGATCTAGGGTATACCGACCGATCCACAGAGGAGGGGATATTTAAGCTTGAATGTGATTATCTTGTAGGCAAGAAAGAGCTTGCTTCAATAATTGAGAAGTGTATCAAGGTGCACGGCGTATCGGTTACAGCTGCCATACTTGACCAGATTAAATCGCTTGGTTTCAAATATTCGACAAGAAGCGGTATTTCCATCAGTGTTTTTGACATGATAGTCCCCGACGTAAAGAAAAAACACATAGCCGATGCAGAAGAGCGTGTTGAGTTCATAATGAAAAGCTTTGAGAGAGGTTTGCTTAATGAAGACGGCAGATATCAAGCTGTAGTTGATGTATGGCGTAAGACAACAGATGATATTACAACAGCGTTGAAGGAGAGTCTTGGTAAATTCAATCCTGTTTACATGATGTCACAGTCCGGTGCCCGTGGTAACATCAACCAGATTAAGCAGCTTGCAGGTATGCGAGGAAATATGTCCGACACATCCGGTAAGACGATTGAAATTCCAATCAAATCAAATCTACGTGAAGGAATGAACGTTCTGGAGTTCTTTATTTCATCACATGGTGCAAGAAAATCACTTTCCGATACCGCCCTTAAAACAGCTGACTCCGGGTATTTGACCAGAAGACTTGTTGACGTTTCACAGGACGTTATAATCCGTGAAGAAAATTGCAAAACCGAGGACTTTATAAAGGTGTCAGAGCTCGTATCAGGAAGTTCCGGAAAACGTGTTGTAAAATCGCTTGAGGATAGAATTGCCGGCAGGTTTGCCGCAGAGGATATAATTCATCCAGAAACAGGTGAAGTGATAGTCGAAAAAGGACATGTTATTTCCGACATCGCAACAGACAAAATTGTCAAGGCAGGAATAACAAAAGTAGCTATCAGATCGGTACTTACATGTCGCTCCAAGAGTGG
>CAZZCN010000167.1:1387-3437 GCA_964652975.1 uncultured Oscillospiraceae bacterium
GAATCAACAAGAAGACGCAAAGACATAATCATCACCCCTTCTGACAGTACCGAGGTAGAGGCAATTACTTACACAATTTCATATGGCTCACAGCTCCTTGTAAAGGATGGCGACTTCATCGAAGCCGGCGATCTGATTACTGAAGGATCTGTAAACCCTCATGACATAATGAAAGTTAAAGGCGTCCGCGGAGTACAGAATTATATCATCGGTGAAGTTATCAAAGTCTACAAGAACAACGGTGTCGAAATCAACGACAAGCATATCGAGATTATCGCCAGACAGATGATGAGAAAAGTCAGGGTGGATGATCCGGGAGACACCGATCTTATGACAGGCACCCTTGTTGATATGTTCGACTTCGAAATTGCAAATGTCAAGGCAAATGAGAACTCTCAGATTGAAGGAACAGGAAAACGGGTATTGCTAGGTATTACCAAAGCATCGCTTGCAACCGACTCATTCCTTTCAGCAGCATCTTTCCAAGAGACAACGCGTGTTCTAACCGATGCAGCTGTCAAAGGCAAAATTGATCCTCTCCTTGGTCTTAAGGAGAATGTAATAATAGGTAAACTGATTCCTGCAGGAACCGGAATGCCTCAGTATAGAAATGTTACCGCAGTACCGAATGTAGATGAGAACAGTGCCTTGTTCGGTTGAGTAATAATGCCAGAGTAAATAAAAAGGAGGCCTTACAGGCCTCCTTTTCAATAATCGGCCTTCCATTACAAACTGTTTTTAGGGGATGAAATTTTTGCTAAGCGTTTACAATGATATAAACGCATAATGCGGATTAGCAACAAACAACAAACTTAACAACAAACTTACAAAATAATAATTGCATTCTACAAAAAGCGGTGTTATAATAATACGGCTTGTCGCATGCATGTACTTCGAATGCAGACGACAATTATATTTAATGAAAGGAGGTGTATTGATGCCTACGTTCAACCAATTGGTTAAATCCGGAAGGGAAAGTAAAGTCTACAAGTCAGGCTCCCCAGCTTTGTTAAGAGGAATGAATTCTCTTAAGAAAAAGTCTACAGAAATTACCGCACCGCAAAAGCGTGGAGTTTGCACAGTAGTTAAGACAACAACCCCGAAGAAGCCTAACTCAGCGCTTCGTAAAGTTGCAAGAGTTCGTCTGACTAACGGAATGGAAGTAACGGCATATATTCCGGGAATCGGTCACAACCTGCAAGAGCACTCCGTTGTTCTTATTCGTGGTGGCAAAGTTAAAGATCTACCGGGTGTCCGTTATCACATAGTGCGAGGAACACTAGACACAGCAGGTGTAAACAACCGCTTGCAGAGTCGTTCCAAATACGGAGCCAAGAGACCAAAAGCAGCTAAGGTCAAGAAATAAAAGCTGTAGTAACATTTGAGGTTGGACAAGAGAATGTTCAGTACACCGGCGTATAAATAGAAATATGACTGAGTATACTGCACTGACACGGTCCATAACGTGAGTACCTGTGAAATCGGAATATTAAATTCCGTTTATCACGAGAGGAGGGAAGACAAGTGCCAAGAAAAGGCCATGTTTCAGTAAGAGAGGTTCTTCCAGATCCGATTTACAACAGTATTGTAGTAACCAAACTGGTTAACAATATAATGTTGGACGGCAAAAAGGGAGTAGCCCAGCAAATCGTTTATGGTGCATTTGATATTATCAAAGAACGCACATCACAAGACCCACTCGAGCATTTCACCAAAGCACTGGAGAACATAATGCCAATGCTGGAAGTTAAAGCAAGAAGAGTTGGAGGATCAAACTATCAGGTTCCTATCGAAGTAAGGCCTGAGAGAAGACAGACATTAGGGCTTCGCTGGCTGGTGCAGATTGCACGCAAGCGCAATGAGCGCACTATGAAGGAGCGTCTTGCGAATGAATTGATAGACGCAGCAAATTCAACCGGCGGATCATACAAGAAAAAAGAAGACATACACAAGATGGCAGACGCCAACAGAGCGTTTGCACACTACAGATGGTAAACCCAACGGAAGGAGCATAATTTATGCCAAGAGAATTCTCATTAGAGAATACAAG
>CAZZCN010000168.1:0-3284 GCA_964652975.1 uncultured Oscillospiraceae bacterium
TCGAATTTACCCTTGACTTGTGGTACTATTTCAAAATATTCGTCTGGATTCTGGTATTCGCTATGTGAGAAATAGAGCTCAATGCCAGTATCTACAGGAACATTGGTCGTTTTATCAGAAGGCAGTGTTCCTATTACAGCGAACATGGCGCTGGTCTGAAATGTCCATGTTATATCGGTGTCTGCCGGTCTTGTTATTCTGAAAGTGTAAAGTTTGTTCTTCTCGAAAGGGGTTTGAGGAGTAATTGTAAATGTATTTTTCGTTTTTGATGAAATCGCAGGAGCCTGTTGCCCATCTATTGTGAAAATCTTGATGACTTCCGAAAGTTCATAATCCATTTGCGATTTCAGAGTAAATGTACTACCAGTAAGAACACCCATAGAATCTGACTCGTCCGGTTCTAACAGAAATCCACCCCTATATTCCCCTGCCAGAACTTTGCCACCGCCATCGAATCCTCCGCTAAACCAGGTAAATGCAAGCCCTGCACTAGCAAGTATAGCAACAGCTAAAACAACGCTTAATATTTTCTTTTTCATAAAACAAATCCTCCTGAATGCAATAGTCTAAATGAAAATAGTATTTGAAGGTCTTCTGTTTATACGATAATAAACTTGTAAATGTTCCATAATTGAAAATCAGTCATTCAACTCGCCCTCCTCGAATTCCTCACCATAAACAAGATCGGATCTGAAAGCGCTTAGTAAAAGTTGTTCATATTTACCGTTAGAGACTAATTCCTTATCAAGAACCTCTTCAGCCTGTTGAATATAGTATCCGTAAGTTTTATATTGTTTGTTCTCAGGGAGAGGTCTATAAAGACAATCGTCATAGCCTAAATTTACAGCGGAACGAATTACACCTTGTCTATAATAATCTGCTTGTTGTAGAGTTATCCTTTTCTCTTCGATTAATCTACACAGTATTGCTTGCCTGCTTACCTCAAAATATTGTTCCAGTTTGACGATTTCGTTTATGCTTAACTTCGCTTTATTATTAATTTGAAATTTTTTAATTGCTTCAGACAGAGCAACTGGAGGCATAAGAAAATATGAAGCAAACTGGTCAGCAACTTTCTCGATATGGTTGCCAACACCAATTTTAATAGCACATACAGTTGACTGATCACTGTCATCGAAATACAAATGGTATAACTCATGAGCCATTGAAAAACGCTGTCTACCGGCAGACATGGAAGAATTAATTGCAATAACAGGATTTCCATCATTCTTAATACACATTCCGCTTAAATGATCGCCCATTGGATAAAATACTAATGTTAGCCGTGGAATTGTCAGGGCTAATGAAAATATTTCGATTGGTGATGTTGTGTCTTCACCCAGTTCTTTACGCAGACTTAATGCCTTTGTACAAATCTCCATTTTATCCATTTATATCTTTGCCTCCCAACAAGTTTGTCATGAATCTTACATTCATGGCAATTCTATTAATAGCACTGATAGTCTCAAGGTCATCTTCAGTAATTTCGTTGGCTCTTAGTGCTAATGAAAGGCTGTTGGATGGAACTGGATCACCATTAATATTTTCTGCTGTGATGCCAAATAAAGCGGACAATTTATCAAGCATATCCGAAGTGATTATGCGCTCACCCTTCTCTATTTTCGATATCAAGCTTTGATCAACATTCAAATATTTCGCAAGGTTGCTTTGCGTAAAACCACTTTGTTCTCTCAATAATTTAATGTTTTCACCAATTTTACTAATTGCATTACTCATAACAGTACCCCCATAATATCGATTTATTTCATATAACCTCATTTATTGTAATTATATACGGAGTTTGTCATATTTTCAATAGTATATATCGATAATATTATGACATTTTTGTATGCGAAATTAATCAAATTACGGCTAATTTGAGATACGATGAGAAATCTGCCGTCAATTATCTGTTTTTAAATACTGAGATTATCTGTATTTATAAAATATTAGAATTGTTAGATGAATACATCAAAGTCAAGTCAAGTGCATAATGTCGCATGTTACATCACAAATTTTATAAAACTTGCAAACAACATCTTGCTAATCAATTATCTTACAAAAAGTGGCTTATTTTACCACTTTTGTCAACTTACAAATAAATATAAATTGTATTAATGTCAACATTCAAACTCACAGCAACTTCTTGACCGCTTCCTCCTGCTCAAAAAGCACGCATCCGCCCTGATGTTCGCCAATCAGTATATCGTCGCTCTGAATTTTCTGAAACAGAGGCGAATCGAGCGCCTGCAAAAGCGAAATATTCCTGATATTCGTATCGGAATACGGCGAAAAAGGACAAGGCTCCGCGCCACCGTTGGCATTGATATGGAAAAACCCTCTCCCCGCCGCCAGGCACCCGCCAGAAGCCTTTTCGTCACCCGGGAAGGAAACTATGATGCAATCGTCGAAAAGCGCCCGAATGTCCACCAGACGGCTTTCAAGCAATTCTCTTTCAGCATCGCCCGGTGCAATATCGACTGTATCAGCGGAAACCGGAACATATTCGACAAAAATTATTACTTTACAGCCTTTATCGTATAGGCTGGAAATGAACGAATCTGATGTGACATTCAAAATGTTTTCCTTGGTCACGGTAATGGACGCTCCGTATAAAATCCCACGCTTTTGTAAAGCGGTCATTCGTTCGGTTAGTTTAGCAAAAATACCAGCTCCGCGACGACTGTCCGTCTCTTCAATATCGCCCTCGATGCTCAAAACCGGAATGAGGTTCCTGTGTGAATCAAAAAGATCCAGATACTCACCGTCCAGCAAAGTACCGTTGGTAAATACGGGAAAAACAACATTCCGAAACTTCGATGCCGTCTCAATGACATCCTGTCGCAAAAGCGGCTCTCCACCTGCCAAAAGGATGAAATTGATGCCGATTTCCTCGGCTTCCTTAAAAATCCGGCTCCACTCGCCGCTTGCTAAAAGTGATTCATCCGTTTTACAGCCACCACTGTTATCCTTGACATCACTTTCATTGTTGTCCTTACAGCCTTGAATCGCCCTTGCATAACAGCCGGTACAATTGAGATTGCAGCTTTTGGTGATGCTGGCAATCAAAAACGAAGGAATGTGCCTGCCCTTCCGCTCAAAGTCACCACGGATTTTTTCCGCCCTTTTATTGGCCAATACGAATTTGGCGATAAAAATGCTTTCGCGCGGATTCTTCAGCGATGCCCTGACAGCGCCCTTTACAATTGTCTCTATTCCATTGTTAAGGTAGTCAATTAGGTTGGTGTTATTATCCATTTTGTTTCATCCTTTTGTAAAATTTC
>CAZZCN010000169.1:0-3271 GCA_964652975.1 uncultured Oscillospiraceae bacterium
TCTCTCAGGAGTCTTCGCATTCTGTTGCGGGAGACGCTTCCCTTTACCTTCTTGCTTGTGGTAACCCCAAGTCTGCTTGCAGTCTTGCCATTTCTTATGCAATGCAAAACCACATATCTGCCCGAAAAGTAGCTTCCTCGTCGGTACACCTTGGCAAACTCGTAATTGAGCCTTAAGGGAAGTGTGTTCTTCATTTGATAAAATAACCTTTCAAGTCTTACTCATATAAAGAGAAAGACCACAAGATTGCGGTCCTTAAGCGGTGAGTTTCTTTCTTCCTTTAAGTCTGCGCCTTCTAAGGACATCCCTACCCGCTGATGTGGCCATGCGTTTCCTGAATCCGTGTTCCATTTTTCTGTGTCTTTTCTTTGGTTGAAAAGTTCTTAACATTTATATTTACCTCCATGGTTGTTATTTTCAATAGCTTTAAGATTATACAAGGGAAAAGGTCTTTATGTCAACTCTTTTTTCAGACGGCTCTGTATTTTTTCAGTTGTCCCTGTATTTGTAAATTCCCTTGGCTCCGTATTCCTTTTTTAGTTGGCTTGGTATTCTCCTATTAATATGCCGTTATGGATTCCTGTCGAGGGTAATAAGAGCTCGTTTATCCTTTTACGAGATGCTGATATCAGATTCTTGTCGGCAAAGTTCTCGTATGCGGACGAGTTAATCAAATACTGTCTTACAGGAACCACTTTGTGTATTCTCTTGCCTTGTATGTCTTGTTTGTATACATAGACCCCTATATACTCAGCTTTGGTCACTGTAATCTTGCCATTGTTGTCTCTGACAGCTTCAATCCTTGCGATGATGCCATCTTCGGCTTTGCCGTTTGTGGTCTTATTGGCATCATAAGGCATATTTGAAACAAAATTACCGGTAGAATAGTAAACAGGAGTTTTCTTGCCGCTTTTGGCTGACGCAATTACAGATATCTCCTGTATAACATGAGGATGGTTGGCAAATATGATATCGACACCTTCATCTGCCAGGAATCTGGCAAGGTCTCTCTGATATGTGTTCGAACTTGTCATGTATTCGTCACCCCAGTGCATCACAAATACAACGCATTCAGCACCGGCTTCCCTCATCAGCCGCACTCTTTGTGCCATTCCCTTCTTGTCCGCTGCCAGTCTGTCCTGCCTGTACGGATTAAAAGAATCCAACAGGGCATTTGCCTCGGCAGGTATTAGAATTGAATTAACTGCGCGCTGCGTCGATGTTCCTTTGGTCTCGTATGTATAAGCAGAAAACCCGAACTTGATGCCATTGATATTGACAATATGGAATTTCGGGTCTGTAATTTTCGGTCTTGAGCCGATTACCTTCACACCTATGTCGGTAAAAACCGTGGGTGTGTGCTTGAATGCAGCAAATCCCTTGTCGAATCCATGGTTGTTGGCAGTTGTGACCATATCGTATCCGGCGTTTTTGATTGCAGTTGCAATAGCATCAGGAGCGTTAAACGATGGATATCCTGTGTAGGGGGGAGATCCGCTCATTACACCCTCAAAATCGGTAATGGAATAATCGGCTCCTGATATCAAGCTCTTGGTGTCTGCAAACAAATAATTGTAATCATATGTGCCATTCGCTTTAAGCCCGCCATTTATTATGGCGTCATGCATTAAAACATCACCGGTGTAAATTATGGAAGCCTTTCCGGGAACTCCCAAAACGGCTGTAGGTATTGGCTTTAATGGCATAGTAGGCTCAGGTGATGCATTGGGCGAAGATGTGCCACCCGGCTTTGACGGTCCGCTTACAGCCGAAGATGCGTTCGAGGTTATCCCTGTAGGCTTAGAAGTTGCTGACAACTGACTGGTTGCACTGGATTGGGAATTTAGAGAGGTCGTCGGTGTCGGCGTAGCCTTTACCCCTGAAAACCAGTTCTGCGGCTTCGCTGCGGACACTGCCAATCCGATGGTTGTTATAACAAGAACCGATAATAAAAATATCAGCAGCTTATTTGCAATACCTAGCCTCTTCCTGCGTCTGCGAGGTATTGATTTGCTTCTGACATGTGATCCGCTGTGTGTCCCGGAGAACCTGCTTTTTTTCATTATTTGCTTCCTTCTATTTGTGCTTATGATTGGAGAGGTATAATATTTATATGAGTATAAATGTGTTTGTATACATTTATATGTTTACGTCTACATACAATAATTAGGCATTTATCTTTGTATCACTAGCAGTTACAACCGGTCCGTTTTGAGTTGTTTCGGTAGATATTATAACATATCCAGACCATTTAGGGTTGTTTTTTATTTCTGTATATGCTTTTTTTGCATCATTCTCATTTTTGAAAACAGCAAATACAGACGAGCCGCTTCCACTCATCATAGATCCAGCTGCACCATAACCAAGCATTGTTGTCACAATTTCTTTTATTATGGGGTATTCCCTGGCAGTCACTTCTTCAAGAACATTTGCTGTTCTGGAAAACAATTCATCAAAATCTCGTGACTCTATGCTTCTTATAACTGCCGGTGTATCAGGCCTTTTCTGTATGTCTGCTATTTCGAGCTGTTTGAAAATCCACGGGGTGGACACTCCAAATGGTGGCTTTATAATAAGCACCGGTGTAATCAGCAATCCCTTCAAAGGTGAGATTATTTCTCCAATTCCTTCGCAAAGACAGGTCCCACCGCTAAGACAAAATGGCACATCGGCACCAACTGATACTGCAATATTCATAAGCTTCACAAAGTCAATTACTCCATTGAAAAGATAATCCAGGGCTTTTAGCACACCTGCGGCGTCTGCGCTTCCCCCGGCAAGTCCTGCCTGCATAGGTATGTGCTTTTCAATTGTAATATGTATGTCAAAACCGGTGCTTGTAGTCTTGCCTGCCAATTCTTCAAAATATCCTGCACATGCTTTATATGCTGTGTTCCTTGCGTCCAACGGAATTGAACTGCCAGATGAGGCAAGTGTTATTCTAATGTCTTCACTGCCTTTTTCTTCTACGTCAACAGTTATTATGTCGCACAGGTCAATAGTCTGCATTACCGTTTCAAGAAGGTGATATCCATCCTCCCTTTTTCCTGTGACATCAAGTGAGAGATTTATTTTGGCGGGAGCCTTTACAGTACATTTCATTTTTGTTTTCTCATTTCCTGACATTTTATTTGTCAAATTCCCTGCGCTCCATTTCGCCCCAGGTGCTTTTCAGGCTTCTGTATCTAAAAATTCCTTCAACCCTGAAGAGGGTTTTCATCTGACGATAGCCGAAATTTTCGAGGAAGGCATGTCTTGCAAGGTTCATAAT
>CAZZCN010000170.1:0-3246 GCA_964652975.1 uncultured Oscillospiraceae bacterium
ACAAGTCTTCCATGGGCGGGTTTTTTATGCATGCCCGAGGTGGTCTTGTAACAAGTTATTTGAGCGACGAATGGTTCTCTTATGTTGACAACTGCATAAAGGAAGCAAAGAAGCATGGCATGAAGGCCTGGTGCTACGATGAAAACGGGTGGCCAAGCGGATTTGCCGCAGGTGCTGTGCCGAAAATGGGTGTGGAGTATCAACAAAAGGGATTGGAAATATTCAAACTGAGCGGAGATGACCATGATCTGGCAGACGTGCTGGCAGCATTTTCCGTCACAGGAGAAAATTTTTGCAAAGTAGAAAAACCGCAGATCGGAGATTATGCCATAAGGGTCAAAATCAATCCATACTATATAGACGCCCTTAACAGAAATTCCATAACAAGATTCATTGAAGTTACCCACCAAAAATACTATGAGCGGTTTTCCAAGGATTTTGGTAAAACCATGCAGGGATTTTTTACCGATGAGCCACAGTACGCCAATGGCGGAGTTGTATGGTCACATGTTTTGCCGGAACTTTTTGAAAATAAATATGGTTATTCCCTGAAAGACAACCTTATCCTTTTATATATGGATATTGGTGGATATAGAAGTTTTAGATATGACTATTACAACCTTGCAAGCGAGCTATTCGTAAACGGCTTTATAAAGCAGCTCTACGACTGGTGCGAGGATCACAACTGCAAGCTTACAGGACATGTTGTAGCCGAGGATGATCTGACGTATCAGGTTGCTTGTACCGGCGGGGCGATGCCCTGTTACGAGTTTTTTCACATGCCAGGCATGGACTGGCTTGGCAGGGAGATCGGCAATCCGGTTGTGCCAAAGCAGGTGGCCAGTGTGGCAAGGCAGCTTGGAAAGTCGTTTGCAATCACCGAAAGTTTTGCATTAAGCGGATGGGATGTCAGCTTTAATGAGTTAAAGCATATTGCAGAGTGGCAGTTTCTCAATGGAATCAATATAATATGCGGTCATTTGGAGAGCTATTCACTAAGGGGCTTTCGCAAAAGGGATTATCCCCCCTCCCTTTTTGTACAACAGCCGTGGTTTTCGGAATATTCACATTTCAATGATTATATGAGCAGGCTGGGGGTGCTTTTGTCTCAAGGGATTGACGACACCAGTGTGCTTGTTCTGCATTCGCTAAAAACAGCATATATGCATTTTAACTTTAATAATCTCAAGACAGTCAAAGAGTACAGCAATGAATTCATAAAAACGACAGAAAGCCTTAGTGGCCTGCATATCGAGCATCATTATGGAGACGAGGAATTAATACGGAAATATGGCAAAGTCAGCGACGGCTTGTTTCATATAGGTTTTTGCAGTTATTCGAAAATAGTTTTGCCAGGCATGCAGACACTGGACAATCAGACCTTTGAGCTTTTACTGGAATTTAAAAAGCAGGGCGGGGAGATATTTTCCATGGGTGAAGTCCCAAGTCTTATAGCCGGCAGAGATAACCTGGCTATTGGAGAATTAACAAGCCAGATAGAACCATTGGGTGGTGAGAGGAAATTGCCAAGCCTGATAGAACCATTAAGTGAGGAGCAGCAAATAATCAAGAACCTGATGACAGGCAACAGGCTGGATATCTCCGAAAATGGAGTCCAGTGCAAGAAAATTCAATATTGCATGAGAATTCTTGAGGACAACAGCAGAATCTACTTTGTTGTTAATTTAAGTAAAGAAAACCAGAAGGCAAATCTTAGGTTTAATGGCAGCCAAAGCATAGAACTGCTGGATATTATAAACGAGACGAAAGGCACAATCAGCAGCGTTGTAGTTGACAACACCACGACTCTCTTTTTGAACTTTGAGGCCTCACAGAGCTATATTTTGCTGGTGAAAAACACAGAAGGCACAACTGAATATTTAACCGACACAAGGGAATTTATAAGATTGGAACCAGAATTCAGCATAGAAAAGCAAGATTTGAACAGTATCACTTTGGATAAATGCGAGTACAGGATTGACGATGATGACTGGCAAAAGGAAAAGGCGATCATTCTTATTCAAGAAGAGCTGTTATCACTAAAAAAACCATGCGAAATTGCCATGAGGTTCAAGTTCGATATAGAAGATATTCTGCAGATGAATGAGCTGTATCTGGCAATAGAGTGCCCCGAACAACAAACAATATTTATTAACAGTGTTCAGATAGATAATAACGATGTTTGTGGATTTTTTGTGGATAAATCTTTTAATAAGTTAAACATGTATCCTTTTCTGAAAAGTGGCAGAAATGAAATGATAATCAGAAGAGCATTTTACCAAAAACAGAAAGTGTATGAAGTCCTCTTCGGGAATGTACATGAATCGGAAATGAACATGCTTACCTACGACGTGGAACTTGAAAGTTGCTATCTGGTCGGGGATTTTGCTGTCAATAACAGAGCGGAGAGCAAAATGGGCAACAGGAAAGCGATTTTAACCAATGGAGAATTCGTACTGACAAGGAAAAATGAAAAGATAAATATTTCCAATATCACAAGGCAGGGATTTTGGTTTTTTTCGGGCAGCCTGACTCTTTCACAAAGTTTCAAGTTATCGAAGAAAGAGAATATACGCTATATTTTAAAATTCAAAAGGCTGAATACCCCACTTGCAAAGATAATGGTTAACGGCTATGATGCCGGAATAATTGCCTTTGCGCCATTTGAGCTGGATGTGACCGATTTTGTGGAAAACGGGACAAACAAGATATGCATAGAACTTTTTTCGAGCAATCGAAATCTTTTGGGACCACATCATTATGCCGGCGGAGAAAGTTATTCTGTAGGTCCGAATACATTTACGGATAAGCACGGCTGGTCAGATGATCCTTCTGTTCCAATGTGGAATGACGGATATTGCTTTATTGATTTCGGGGTGGAGATTTAAGTTAAATTCTGGCATATAGGTTTTGATTTAAATTCATTTGTCCTTAATCCGGCGATAAAAAGTAGATCGGGAGGCTATTCCGGACATTTGCATGGCTTCTTCGATGGTAATTTGCCTGGCTCTGAATTTTGCCAGAGCCTCCTCGAACTTTTGATGTTGGAAAGGTAATTTTTCCCTCCCGGTATACTTGCCAGCTATCTTTGCATCGGCAATACCTTGCTCCTGCAAGCTCTTGCGTTCACGTACAGCAGCATAATACTCGGCAATAACAAATGGGATCAGTGCTGAACGTTCGGCTTTAGAAAATATTTTATTTTTACTTTTCACATTTATATCCGCACCTGCAAACAAAACCTTT
>CAZZCN010000171.1:0-3201 GCA_964652975.1 uncultured Oscillospiraceae bacterium
TTGTAGCCTTTCAGTTCGTCGTCTATCCCGACCAGGCATCTGTCCATCCACTTTGCATTTGCCTTGTTGATACTAATATTTCCGTATTCAATCTCTTGCTTAAAAGGAATGGATTTATATGACGGATAGTCAATATTTCTATCGATTATCTTATTGCATCCAACCTGCTCTGTTTCGACAGCGGGAAACATTCCAAGATCACCATTATAAAAATTGCTTCTGCATTTTGTCATTATATAGCTCTCGGCAAAAGGTCTCTGAAAGCTGTACCTCTGAACTTTCTGCACTCTGTCATCAAGCAGGAAGGCTTTAAAATCCATCGAAGAAGCGACTGTCTTTCCATTAACTATCAAATCCGCTCCGAAGAATGGAAGTTCGTCCACCAGGTAATAACTGTTTACATTAGCCGCAAAAACTTCGATAGCAATATTTACACCTTGGCCTTTAAATTCACCAAGGTAATATACATCTTTTCTAATATACCCATGTGCAGCTCTTGCAGGACCGTATCCGGCGAATTTGCCATTGATAAACAGCCTGTAGATGTTTGATGCGACAATCTCAAGAGACAGTCCGGTGACGGTTGGCTGATTAGACTCTGCATTGTATGTATAGAAAAATCCTAAAGTGTGGTTTTTATCGGCTCTGATGTCTTTTGCCCAAATTGTGTGCATTCCCGGTGCTCCTCAGTAGTAAAATTTTTATCGTTTAATTTTATTATAAGTCTTTATTCAATAATGTGAAATGTGAAGCTGCATTAATTTTTCATGTTTTATCATAGAAAATCTCATTTGTCATATGTGCGCATTTTGTTTTGCTGTGATTACATGTGCTGTGAGCGCTAATGCTATGCGTGCTTAGTGTGCGTGTTTTTTTGCGCTCACTTTTACAGCTATCATCACATTTCTATGTTGATAATATTTGACGGACTTTTTACGGTCAGCAGATTATTCTCGAACACATATTCAGCAGAGACCGCTTTCGGCTCTTTTTCCATATATACAACAAGTTTGCCTTTTTCGAGCATTTCTATTTTTAAATTATTGTCCTTGAACGATATTTTACGGATAAACCCGGATGGGTTGTATTTATCTGTCATACCGATTACCGCATAGCCGTTTTTAACAGGTGCGACTGTGAAAATATCTCCCTCGAATTTTGAAAGTGTAAAGTCCCAGTATTCATTTTTATTATAGACCCCCAGACCTCCGCGATTGTTTGAATATGCGTAGAATCTATCACCCTTTATATTGTAGATATCACCGGCGCCTGCGCGTCCTTGAACCTTGACCTTCTTTTCTTTTTCGTATGTGCAGTTGAACGCTCCAATTACATAGCTGTATTTGTTGTAATTGAATATTTTGACCGGTTTGTGCTCTTTCGCGGGGTCGACAAACAAGGAATCGATTGTTATCAGTGCCGGTCTGGTGCAAAGTCCCAGCCTACCGTCATTCGTTGAGAGCCTGTTGATGATTTCCTTCTTCTGCATCCCTATCTCATCCGTAAAATAAACAGGACCACCCGAAATCGCCTTGCTCATTGCGTGATATTCTCCTGCAGTGTTGCCACTTTGGAACATATCCCAGTCAGGGAGGATTATTTCTCCCATCCAATAGCAGGTGTGTGCATTGGTAAAAACATGATTTCCATGAGACTGCGGTATGTCCGGAAAGTAGTCAGTCGAGCTTCTTGTAACGTTGGATTTTAGTGTGTTATAAATAAAGTCGTTCGAGCAGCACGAGCAATTGATGTGTTCATTGTTGAAGTTAAGGTATGATGAGGCTTCGAGGCTTGAGACCAGCTGCTGCATCATCCTTACTCTGCCGCCCTTGTTCTGTCCAAAGCATTCAATCCAGCTCATAGCGTCGAGCTTGGTGCCATCAACTCCCTGCTGCCTTAAGTAAGAGTAAAAGTCAAAGTAAAATCTGAACAGGTCGTTTTTGATAAATCCGGTGTCGTGTGTGATAATATTGGTCGGGTAAAAATTCATCCCGGCAGTTGCGGTATTGTCGGACTCTTCAATGCTCTTCATCAGTTCATGCAAACGCTCCGGAATATAAAAACTTTCAGAGCCTATTTCATAATCGGGAAACGATTCTTTTTTGAGTCCGCACCAGAATCCGTTATATGTATGCCAGACTAGAAATTCTTTTATGTGATATTTTTGTTTTGCTATTTTTACCGTCTCCGAAATTCCAAGAGGAAACTTCTTGTGGTCGGCCTCAAATCCTGATGTATAGTTACCGTCATAATTCTGCCATCCAGCATCGGTGATGATATATCCGATGTTGATACTGTCCTTTTTGAAATCTTCAAGAGCGGCAATTATCTTGTCGTGTGTTACGTTGTCATAAAAGGCATTGTATGTACAAAATCCCAGCATGTCTACAAACTTCGGAACTGGTTTGTTGACCCGCAAGTCGAATGTTTTCAGCCTGTTCCTAATCTCTAGTGTTGCTGTCTTGATCAATTTGTAGGGGTCTATTCCTTTTATTACATACAGGCAGACTGCCTCTTCCACCTGCGTGTTGTAATCCCCTGTTTCAATCAGTATTTTGATCTTGTTGTCCTCGCCAAAAATACTGCTTCTTGAATATTTATCTACAAGCGAAAATACCAGCTCGTAATTCTTGCCATCGTAGCACATAAGAAACTGTGTTTCCTGCGGTATCTCATTAACTTCCGTACCAATTTTCGGGAACATCCAGCAGGCATTGAACCTGTAGCAGGCGTTAAATGAGAGCATTTTGTCAATACTGCCAATGGTAAGAGTTTTTTCGTAAAAATTATCCTTGTCGACAATTCTTACGAAGTAGCCTGCTTTGCTTTTTTCTTTGATTATATTTACACTGTTTTCTAAACGAATCATTTTATTTGTGCTCCTCGCAAGTAATTAGGGTTGTCATTGTCTGTTACTTCATCAGGGAAGTCGCTCAAGGCTTATGTTGTCAATTATTACAATGGATGAAACCTGTGGATTATAGACAAACATCTGCAGATAATTGCTATTAACGTTTGCCAGTGTGTAATCACCCTGGAATGTATATAAAGTATTACTGAGTTTACCACTCAAATTTGCTGCTTTATTTTCTTGAAGCGCGGGATCGTTCGTAAAGCCAAAATACAGGTTCGGTGGAGCATTGAGAGATGTGAATTTGTAATCAACCTTCAGTCGGTACTTGCCGCCTGCGACCAGCTTGC
>CAZZCN010000172.1:0-3161 GCA_964652975.1 uncultured Oscillospiraceae bacterium
CGAAAGGAGGAAGGCACTTCAAGAGCTAAATGAGTAAAGTTAAACTGTAGCATAGAATTATAGAATTACATGTGTAAGTAGCATGGTATGTCAATAACATTGTATAACATTGTATAGTGTCTATTCAGTGGTGGGGTGGGCAATAAAAAGGGATGCACAAAATACACCCTAATAACAATAGGATCTGAATAGCTTAATAGTTTTGAATAATAGCGTTTATAAAATTGAATACAAATTTGAATAATACAGCCCCAGATAGAAATCTCATATATAAAGCTTTCTATCTGCAAACTAATTTATACAGAGCTATAATGCGATTAACTGGAATCTGAAGGTTGGGAGTTAAAGACAAGGATTTTTTCATTAAAGATATCTTTGATACCTTGGAAGATATTCATTTTCTGTTTATTCATAGTTGAGACTACACTGGTGACGCGGGCATAATTATCAGCACCTTTATCAGATCTGAAACCACCAGATACTCGTACTTTACGCTTTGCTTCTTTCGCACTACGCTCAGCTCCGTTATTTCCACGTGGGACTTTGGGAATGGATATATATCTAAGATGCTCAGTTGCATATTCACGGAGCCGTTTCAGCAAACATTTTTCTTCGTTGAACTGAAGGATTCTCTGCTTTCCTTCAATGGCCTGCTGATATTCTGCATCGCCCATATCCAAGAGTTCCAGAAATCTAGTGAAGTAATCTTTTATCTCCTGATCACTAAAATACTCACCTTTACTCATGAGTTCCTTTTTTAATTTATCCGCATCAAAAAAGAAAGATCTTAGCTTAAATGCCCATTCGTGCTTGAGTATCTCGTTAACTGCTTTTAGCCGCCTGTCAATGTGTTCGTTACATTCAGCATGAGTAATGTGGGTATATCGATAATATGATTTGAAGTGATCATGCAACAAAATCCCTGTGAAAAGAGCCAGAAGATCCTCTCCTTCAAACAGGAGAAAACCTCGTTTTTTGTTATGGCTAAACAGGGTGAAGGAATCATTGGTGAAAATCTGAAACCAATTAAGTTTACCGTTTACACGGCAACCCGTCTCGTCAGCCAACAGAAGTCCACAATTTGTGAGATATTCTACAATGCACTTAACAATAGGCTTTGATTTCTTTGCCAGATCATTCACAATATTAACGACAGTGCCATTCGATAAACGTATTCTGGAATCTGTCAGAATGCGGAGTAGCTCGGAGATCTTGTTGATCGGCAAATTCATACGGGTGTTTAGCAAAGAGACGGTTGCCTTAATGTCATCTCCATAATTCACAGGATTGACATATTTCTCTGAAAATGTACCTTCATGCCTTTTACCGCATTTTTCACAATAACCGAGACTGACGACTTCTTCCTTGACGTCAAGTTCTACTCGGATATCAACCAACTGTTTTTTCTTTAGAATTTCTTTGATACGAACTGAACCGCCACACTCACATTTTTGAGCAGGAGGACAATTGATTACTTGCGGATCATTGAATGAATGCAGCTTATGACCTTCATGTCCAAACTGGCCGCCCTGTTTTCTTCCGCTTTTGATCCGGGTACTCATTGGTTTCTTAAATATATTGATTGAAGACGGTTTATCAGATGTCTCACTTGTTTTTTTCATCCGGTTGCGAAGCGTTTCCACTTGGTCTGTGAGCTTTTCGATCTCTTTTTTTAATCCTGTATTTTCTTTCTTAATATTTTTTATCATTTCATTCAAATCTGGAACTAATGCCGCCAGAGCTTCCTGCTTTTCATCCTGTTTCAAAAACCTTTTTAATTGCTCATTTTCAGTGGTAAGGTACAGAACCTCTTTCTGCAGCATGGCAACAGTCTGTTGTAACCCCTCATATCCGTCGCTATATTTTGCATGAAGGTTGTAAATGACAGTCTTTAAATCCTTGACTGTTTTTTGAGCAGTCTGTAGAGGGGTCATTTGGGCTCACCATGTCGTCCGAGTAGTTGCCGGTATCTCCTGTTCAATGGGTACAGGTATATATGCTTGATCGGGAGCGATGCCGTTTTGTCAATATCATCACGCCCCCTGCCGACAGTTTTCCCAACATAGATCCAGTTTGCTGCCTTATAACAGGTGCCGCGAAACCGGTCGCACTCGACAAAAGTTTCAAGACAGTAAATAGGGTGCCCATATTTCTTTTCCCAGTCCAATGAAAGCCGTCGGGAGACGAGAGATAGTATATGACTGGCAAGATGCGGCACTTTTATCCATGGCAGCACTAGGTAGCGGACATTGTTGGTCATTTCCTGCAAATTCGATTTCTTGCTCTGTCGGCTCCATCCGATATATGCATCCCTGTCATGAGATGACCAGGCGGCCGATCCGAACAGTAAACATGCGAGAAGCTTGCCGTCAGTACTGTATGCCATATATTTCATATTTTCGCCGACGGTACGGTCGAAACCGAGGTAATGAAATAGCTCAATATATGATTTGAATTCATTTACCTGCCATTTTTCCTCAACCGCTTCGATCCGCAACGGCTGCAACGATGACAATTCCTTTTCAATCGGTGTTTCATCATGTATGAATGTCTGCATATATTTGTTTTTGGAAGAAGCGTATCCTGATGCGCGGATTGCCTTGGGTAGAGTGATCTTTCCTGCTTTATCAAGAGCACGCAGCATGTCCCGGCAAGAAATATCTTTTGTTTGGCCGTTCGGCATCCGCCAATCCCATAGTTCGCACAGATATTTGGAGATCTTTGTCCGATGCCAATCCGGATGTTCAGTTATTACATCGTTTATTTGTATGACAAGTTTATCTGTTACTTCTGGCCTTTTAAGCATCTGTTGCCTCCATAATCCTTATTGGTTCCAGTGTAGCATACCTCATTTAAGGAGTCCAGCTTTTTTTTAACAAATAGCTAACAAATAATAAAGAAGCCTTTCGGCTCCTGATTTTTGAAATTTATTTATGGGGGGTGCACTACCACTGAATAGACACATTAAAATTAGGAAAAACAATTGAGTTTAACGTAAAAGGGCCATTTTATCTACCGTTTTATAATATATGGAAGTTGTCTTAGTGCAGAATACATATAGATCAGTTTTATTCGTTCGGAAAACCGTTCCGATAGCAGCTTTTCAGAAATCGGGATGCCGTATGTTTGTAAAAGCTTTCCAAAGCATGAATTTTCCAGGT
>CAZZCN010000173.1:0-3128 GCA_964652975.1 uncultured Oscillospiraceae bacterium
TGCTTCCTCTATTTAATGGTAAATCATTATCGCCATAGGTCATAAACATTGTTTTGAAGCCGTGCCCCTCTGGCGTGCCTATAAACCCAGGGTTATGATTGATGACTGCCGAGAAGTCTTGTGCCGGCATTTGTTTATCGGTGTCTCCGCGTGTCCATTCTACTCCGTCATCTGATACAGTTATTCTAACGGCTGGTGATTGAGGATTTGCAAATTGGTTTTCTTCACCATAGTAACAGCCTACCCATTTTTTAATTTCATCAATATACTTGACATCAAAAGCGGTCGCGTTTATACGTGTAGGTTCAGACCAATTGTATCCATCCTTTGATGTTCTGAGCATACCACCGCCTTGCAAATCAAATGTGCTGTAATAATACATATAAAATGTGCCGTCTTTATATATTACACTGGGTGATCCCTGACCGTAGGCACCTTTATGCGTTTTTAGGTCAATTGGGACACAAGGCTTATCAACTAATTTAAAGTTTTTCCCATCTGTAGATGTCAGTAGATATATAGAGCTGCCAACTCCGGTGGGAAGACCACTTGTAATTCCTGTGATATACATATAATATATGCCCTTTAGCTTTATTACTGCGGGATCTCCTCCATACCCTGGTGCTTTGTTATATTGTGTCAATACTCCATTTGGGTCATCCGGTATAATCCTGTAAGGGAGCGACCATCCTTTTTGAGGGTCCGTTGTTTCGATGTAATAAACATTATCCGTTGCTATGGACTCTGGAAAAGCACAACCGTACCACAGTTTCCATTTTTTATCATCAGGGTCATAAAAGCCTGATGCTGAATACGGACCGTATTTAGCCAACTGCACGTTACCCAAATACTCGGTTGAAAAACTTAAATCCGCTATCTGAATATCTTTTTTTACAGTTTCATCTGACCAGACATCTATATAAAACAAATCATTTTTCTGATAGCTGCTGCCATCTTTTTTGGTTCCTAAGTTAGTGGTTCTTGTTGTAAATTTAATTTTGGAAATATAGGATCTATCCGTTTGGGAAATGCATCTTAAATCAAATGTCAGTTCATATTTTTTACTGGATTCTCCATTAAAAACACCAATATCAAACCATTTTTTGCTCATTGGATTATAAATAGAAAGCGAAATATTAACATTTTCGTTATCTGGATTTTCTCCTTTCCAGATAATTCTCAATTGTCTGTAAGGAGCAAAATTTTGATAATTAGTCTGCCTTGGAGAATTTAATTTGTATATAACATCACAGGTACCATCATTTTTACCGCTAACGTCTGGAAGAACATACCAGTAATTGCTGTTATCCATATTTTCTTGGTTGGTCGCACTAATGGTTGTATATTTGTCCGAATTTAATTCGATAGGTGTGTAACTGTATCTTTGCTTTAAAATTTCCCAAAAATGAGGGGCTCTACTATATACTTGGTCATATGGCATATCTAGTCCGAATTCAAAGTTAGCCAAGGTTTCTCTCATTCCCATAGTCTCTGTATATCCTATATTACCATCAGGAGCAGGTCGGGCAGATGCCTTTGCGAATGGGACGATTATCCTCTTCTGATTATCTGTTGAACCACTTGAAAAATAATTACCACTTAAGCCCAATAAGCCTGTACCAACAAATACTGTTAAAATATAAACAAGTAAAAATGCTCTATATATTAGTCGTAATTTTATTTTTATCTCCCCCTCTTTCTTTGATTTCATCCACATAAAAATAAGAATCGCAGCAAATGCAAAACCAATAATAATTAGCCCTGTGTAAACTATTTGGAAATAATTGATTTCTAACGAAGACGCAATTATATTGCCTTTAACAGTAATTTGCTGTTGCTGTTCAGAGGATAATTCAAACCCTCTAATACCAACATTACTGTTAAAATAAGTCTGAGCAAAAGAATTGATGACAAATGCAATGGGAAATAAAATGAAAAAAGCAATTGAAATAACAGTTTTCTTTGATTTTTTAATTAAATATTTGAAAATATTCATAATCATGATCATTCCTTTCAATCAGGCTAAATGTTTTAAACACTTCGTCATAGCCGAATCCCCGGTAGGCTTTTTATAGCAAATGACAAAACTTATTGTTTAAAAATAATATTTAAAACTTTTTTTCTTATTTAAAATCTGCACAAGCTTTAATATAAGAAATGATATTTTCAATTGGAACTTCAGGCTCTAACAAATGAGTTGGTGCAACGAGAAGACCACCTTTATCTCCCGCAATTTCAAGATTTTCAAAGACTGCACGCCGCACATCATCAGGTGTGCCAAATGGCATTGTTGTTTGTGTTCCTATAGTACCATGGAATGAGATTTTATCACCAAACAATGCATGTATTTCCCTAAAATCCATACATTCTGGTTGAATAGGGTTTAGAACATCAATACCGGCATCAATTAGATGTGGAATAAAAGGTGTGACAAAGCCGCAGGAATGATAAAAAATCAAGATATCCGGTCTTATTTTTTTAGCTGCATCAATAACTTTTTTAAGCCTTGGCTTTAACTGTTCGCAATATAATGATTCGCTCATCAAGATGGTTTTTTGCATACCAATGTCGTCTCCTAAGAAAATAACATCCACACCGGATTTTGCAAATGCTTCAGCTCGCAAGACAGCAATCTCTGTAACCTTGTCAAGAATGGCTTCTGCAATCGGATCATCAGACATCATATCTGCCATCAAATTTTCCATACCTCGCAAATACCAGGAAGTTTCCCATATGGTTATCTGCATAATCCCGACAGTGGCATAGCCATTTTTGATAGAATCTTCTACCTCTCGTGCCTGATTCAATCTTGATGATTTTGAGTAATCAGGGAACGGATACTCACTTACCTGTTGGACACTATCAAAAGGTGCCATAGGATGTCGCATCCTCGTCATGTGATGCGCTGCTTCAGAGCCTGGCTCATGTGCTATGCCCCATATATCAATGTAAACGCCATCTTTTAATTTATAATCATAAAAATCATGAAAGTTATCTATGCTTATTTGGGCTGGTTGTAAATCTGATACGGATGTATGTGCCCATCCTATATCAAGGTCAATGTTACTCATTTTTAGATAGTCATTAAACTTTTGATTTAATGATGGACACATTGAAAAATCTATGGG
>CAZZCN010000174.1:0-3054 GCA_964652975.1 uncultured Oscillospiraceae bacterium
CTGCGGCCAGCCTGCCAGCAATGACTTGGGTACTGGAGAACTGGGGGTTTGCAGCCAACATCAGCGCGCCTATTCATACCAAGAAAGACCATCTGAGGGGCATCATATGCACGCTTGGAAGCAAGATAGCCCAGAAACGAACCGTTTACACCCACACCGGTTGGCGTAAAATAGGTGGTAAATACTGTTTTTTATATCACAGCGGAGCTATCGGGAACAACAAAGTGTCCGTGGAGCTGGATTATAAGCTGCAGCCATATAACATGGAGTGCAAGGGTGTTTCGTTCGGGCAGGCGACACTGGCGTTTTTGAGGTTGTTTGAAATAAGCAGCGAGAAGGTGATGTTTCCGCTTATTGCGATTGCGTTTTTATCACCGCTAAATGAATTTTTGCGACAGGTGGGCTATGAACCGGCATTTCTGCTCTATCTTCTGGGACGAACACAGACCAAGAAAAGCACAATAGCGGCTTTGATACTTTCTTTTTTCGGTAGGTTTACATCATCAACCCTTCCGTCAAGTTTCAAGGATACGGAAAATGCTATAGAAAAGAAAGGACATTCGCTAAAGGATGTCCCGACCGTCATCGACGATTTTCATCCGGTGAGCCATTACAAGGAGAAACAGAATATGGACAAGATAGCGCAGTCGCTGTCGCGTGGTTATGGAGACCGGGCAGGAAAAGACAGGATGCAGGCGGACACCAGCATCCGTCAGGGGTTTGCACCGCGGGGAAACGCAATCATCACAGGCGAGGATTTTCCTGCAATCGGTCAATCCGGCAGTGCAAGGAATTTCATAGTGGAGTTGCTGGCAAACGATGTTCCTGCAAGTGACAATCTGGATTTCGTGCAGGAGCAGGCATCCATGGGTGTGCTGGCAAAATTCATGGAACAATATATCCTTTGGTTGATTCCACAGGCCTCAAGCCTGCCGGTGCAACTTAAAGGAAAATTCTTGGAATTGAGACACAGGGCTATAAAAGAAAAGATAGTTGGATTTGGCAGAACCGGGGACATTGTCGCCTGGCTTCAGATAGGAATGGAAAGCATGATAGATTTTTGTATTTCACAGAAAATATATACTAAGGATATTGGCGAGAACAAAAAGGAGGAGGCTTGGAATGTGTTCTGCGGGTTGTCGGGTGTCCAGCTTGAAAAGGCAGAGGAGGACAAGCCAAACAATATGTTCATAGATGCGATAAAGGAAATGCTCGAATCAGGCAGGGTATATGTAAAAAACTACCCGGAAGATAATGAGCGCGAATATAACAGAAAAAGCGAAATCCTGGGATATCTTGAAAATGATAAATACTACTTTTTCCCCACTCAGACTTTTTCCTGTGTGGTCCAGTTCTACAAACAGCAAAGCGTAGATTTCCCTCTCTCGCGGACAAGACTTTTCAAGCAGATGGCCGATGAAAAACTGATAGAAACAGAGACCACCGGCACCACGAAAACATACACAAAACAAAAAAGATTCGGCAGGGAAAAGAATAGATATCTTGTGATGGACAGGGAGATATTCTACCCGCAGGAACCACAAATCGAGTAGAATTATTTACGAAAACAGAAAAACAATGCAGGCATCCAAATAGTCAATAAAGCAAATATAGTGTGTTTACAGTGTTGTACACAAATGCTTAAAAACTATGAGGAGTTGTATTAACAAGCAATGCCTTTTGGGGACAAAAGGCGACTTGTTAGAGGCATAGCCCCTAAAACCCCGGTAGCAAAGTGCATATCTATATAGTGCAATAAACCAGAGGATATTGAAAATTAAAATCAACAGAAATTAAAAAATTGACGTAAGGAGCAAGAAATACAAATGATAAGAAACTGCGAAATAAAACTTAGACTGACTAAAACCGAACTGCAAAATCTTGATAAAAAATCAGCAGCGACAGGTATGTCCAGGGAAGGATACATGCGAACAGTCCTGGGCGGATATGCACCTGTCTGTGTGCCACCCATGGACTTTTTTAACTTGGTAAACGAGCTCCGGGCGATAGGGAACAGTATGGATCAGATAGCACAAAGAGCTCATACTTTAAGATTTATCGACGTGCAACAGTACGAGGAAAATACTATGAAGGTTCTGGAAACGTGCGATTATATCTTTTCGTTGCATCTGCCGGTGAAGGTGGGAGATATGTACAATTATATTAAAAAGCAGGGAGGATCATAGTGACAGGACATTCTGGGTTAAGTTGCAAAAAAATTATGAACATAATGGTTCATCTGAAAATATGCATCATCAAAAAATAATTATTGACAACTGTTTAAATTAGTAATATATTGACAATATTAGATAAAATATTATTAAATATAAAGTCTTTCAGGAATAGATACGTTTTCATTCATACTTAATTTGTCTTTAAATGTTCGTAGTAACATTGGTATATAAATTCAAATTGGAGGATTAAAACATGAAAATTTCTAAAATTAAGTCTATCTTCAAAAACAACCGTCCAACAAGAATCACCGCAATCATCCTTATCGTTTCCCTTATTATTACTTCACTCCCTTCATTTGCCTACAACACATTAAATCTAGACACAAAAGTGAAAGCAAGTGCGGTGAAGGTGGTTAGCGAGCTTGAAAACAAGCGTGACAAATTTACCAAAGTGTTTTTACAAAGTGATGGATCCGAGGTTGCCATAACAACTGCGCAGGCACAGAACTATAAGAAAAACGGCAAGTGGGAGGATATAGACAGTACGCTTGTTTCCTCAACCGATAAAGCCGGTAAAGAAGTTTATACAAATTCAAAAAACTCCTACAAAGTAAAACTCCCTAAAGACATATCTCCTGAAAACCCTGTTGTAATGGAGAAGGAAGGATTCAGCCTTTCATTTTCACTGAGGGACAGCGACTCAAAATCCGCAACAAAGAAAAACAATACTGTCAAACAGGATGAGAAATCCGAAGCGAAGAATCTATCCAAACTGGAAACAAAATCATCCAAAATAGAGTATAAAAATGCCAAAAGTGATTCTGACATAAATTATCACATTATGCCTGAAGAGCTAAAATAGGAGATAATTGTAAGAAAA
>CAZZCN010000175.1:0-2911 GCA_964652975.1 uncultured Oscillospiraceae bacterium
TGATTTGCAAATTTGTGAACTCCAGAAGTTCGCAGGCCTTCGCTATTCTGTAATGAAGCAGGTATTCATAAGGTGTGAGTCCTGTTTTGGCTTTGAAAACCCTGATGATATGCACAGGTGAAATATACATTTTTTTGCTGAGATCGCTCAAACTGATATTAGTCTTGTACTTATGTTCGAGAAATTCTTTTATCTCCATTACCAGCTCATTATCCCTGTTTTTTTCGGTGTCGGAAAAAAGCATTTTCGAAATCATAGTATGTAAAAGTTCAGATATTACCATTGACGCCTCAACATCATAATCACAGGATTTTGAAGAATTCAGCAAAAGCAAATGTTCAATCTTATCAGTCATTGGTAACACACTGGCGACCTCAGATACAAAGCCTTTCTCATTAAAAATGTAATTTAATATCTTCTCGCAATTGAAGCCCTGCGGGTGCATCCAGTAAAACTCCCAGAGACTTTTTGCAAAATATTCGTGGAAGACATCCGGTGGAATTATCGCAACAGAATTGGCAGTCAATTCAAATGTGGCATTCTCAGTTTTGAGTACACCTAAGCCCGAAACTGTGAACAGAATCAGAAACCGTTCCGACCCATTTTCACGTGCGATTCTATATTTATTGTTACACTCATGCCAACCGAATGACAATGAATAATCCAGAATATCCGGTATGCTTTTTGTTTCTACATCGTGGACCAGTCGAACCTTCCCGAAATCCCCATCAATATCGTACATAGTTACATCCTCTTGATTTAGCATTTTAAAATAGCATTATATAATTATATTATCATCTAATAAAATGATTTTTCCATATTATTATAGTTCTATTCCAATTTTTAATCAATACTTCTATAATGATATTAACATTTACTAATTGTTGAGTGTTTTTTGAACATTGTAACAAAAGTATATCGTTTAAACTATCAAATATTTTGAGGAGGACGAATAAAATGGATAAAATGACATCAAAGGAGCGCATTTCAAGAATGTATGCCCACAAGGAAGCGGACAGGGTTCCAATTGTTGACATTGCATGGAACGGGAGCATTTCACGCTGGAAAAGAGAGGGCATGCCTAATGATATGGATTGGCGTGACTATTTCGGAGTTGATAATGTTGAATATCTTTTTGCAGATATATCTCCTCGTTTTGAGGAGGTAGTCATTGAAGATACCGACACATATACCATAAAGAAATCAAACTGGGGTGTCACACTTAAAAACTTCAAACATGAAGACTCTACACCTGAATTTCTCGATTTTACAGTAGTAACCGAAGAAGAATGGGAAAAGGCAAAAAAAAGAATGACCGTTAATAAAGACCGTATTGACTGGGCATTCCTCAAAGAGAATCATCCAAAATGGGTTGCAGATGGCAGATGGCTTAATGCAGAATTCTGGTTTGGTTTTGACGTGACACATTCCTGGATGGTTGGAACCGAAACACTTCTCATCGCGATGATGGAAGAGCCGGATTGGGTTGTAGACATGTTCAACACATATCTTGATATGTGCATTGCCCATTTTGACATGGTATGGGATGCAGGGTACAAATTTGATGCAATAAGGTGGCCGGATGACATGGGTTACAAAAACACGCCGTTTTTCTCCAACAACACCTACAGAGAGTTGTTAAAACCTGTTCATAAAAGAGCTGTTGACTGGGCACATAACAAGGGAATTAAGGCTCATTTACATTCTTGCGGCGATATTATGCCACTTCTGCCGGATGTTATAGAAACAGGAATCGATGCACTGAACCCATTAGAGGTTAAAGCTGGCATGGATGTTTTTGCAATTAAAAAAATGTATGGTGACAAATTGGTTTTACATGGTGGAATCAATGCAATGTTGTGGGACAAAAAAGATGAGATAATTGCTGAAATAGCAAAATATGTACCAGTTCTAAAGGAAAATGGCGGATACATTTTCGCATCCGACCACTCGATTCCAAATTCGGTCTCGCTTGAGAATATGAAAGAAATTATTGAAGCGGTAAAACTGCATGGTGCCTATTGAAAAAAAACAAACAATCAAACAATTAAACAAACAACCAATCAATCAATTAATAAATAAATCAATCAAACAAGAAACCAACCAACCAATCAGTCTATCAGTCTATCAAAAAGAAAAGGGACAGTAAACTGCCCCTTTTCTTTTTGCTGTTAAGTTTTCTTTTTGAATGTTTATTGTTTTAATGTCTATTTACTTTTTTGACTGCTTTTATTTTTACTAAATTTCAACTATGAAATCAGGCTGATCCCTAAAACATGCTTCTTGACTGCAAGCAGATCACTGATACCAATCTTACCCTGGGTTGTTATACCGCCAGCCATCAGATAGGCACCCGATAAAGGTGAGATTTGTAGTAAATGGCTTTTGATTGTTGCAAGATCGTTTAATGCTATAGTTCCACTTCCATCTACGTCACCTTTTATGACAACAGTATATTCTGTATTTGTTGCATTTATACCAATTGTAACCGTAGTTCCTGTGGTAACTGCTGTTCCATTGTCAGTTATTGTTGTTCCGGTTTTTGTTTTAAAACCAATTGAGGTATACCCTGCAATTTGCGTCAATATATCCGCAACTGTCTTGCCTGGCACAATATTCGTCAGATAAGGTGCCTGACTAACTCCAAGTGTTCCTAATTTAAGCTCAAGTCTGATTTTGGCTCTGATATAAAGATTGCCACCAACGGAAGCTCCAGTATCGTTTACAGTCTGTAAGGCAAGAATTTCGCCTTGGTTGAGATAGATATTGTTAATTGTTGGAACATCAATCTGTGTCCCTGCCGGTATTACCTGATAGTCACTTCCTGTAGGCCAGACTTTTGTTTCTGCTGACTTCCAACCGTTTACCGAATAGTTGGCTTTAACAATTCTGAATTTCATATTCGCATCTT
>CAZZCN010000176.1:0-2812 GCA_964652975.1 uncultured Oscillospiraceae bacterium
TCTTAAAGACAAGATGCCAATCAAAAAAATTACCTTCCGCTCATCTTCTATGAACGCAGCAACGAAAGAATTTAAGTAAGAAAAACCATTTTTAACAAGTCGATCCACCTGATGCCCGATGCGGGCGCAGGTGATCTCAATCGTTATGTAACATAGACTTATGGGAAATTAGGAATGAGAAACAAATTTCTTGGAACTGGACAGCAAGGATTTAACCCAATACGAAAAATTCGTGTGGCCATACGTGGTGTATACTATGCAGTGATATTTGATTTCGCTGTTGCATACAAGATAGTATTATCATTTTTTATCTTAGCAGGTTGCTTTTATTACCGCCAGTGGTTTGATTTTAGTTTGGTGTTGGTTTCAACAGGTTTAATGCTCGTCGCGGAAATGTTTAACACGACAATTGAGGCACTCTGTGATTTTATAGAGCCTAATGAAAATGAAAAAATAGGAATTGTGAAGGATATCTCAGCATCGGCTGCGGGAATTAGCATATTAGTCTGGTTTGTAATTCTAATTATTGAATCCATACGTATGTTTCAGATAACAAAATAGCTTCCAAAATGACGGATAACAGATATGACCCAATTCGGAGGAACACGATACTAAATTTTAGCCGACTGAGCAATGGTTTCAAGGGAAATTGCATATATCGGAGAAAAGTACAACAGAGAAAATTGCTCAGAGAGAGAAATCTGCGGCTTAATGGAATCAATAAAATGGGATAGATGAAAAAATGAAAACCATGCCGTTTATTAAAAAGTGATGACTTGATTCTCAATAGTGTATTTTCAAAGTCTCAAGACGTTGTCAAAGAATCTGCAATCGGATAGAAAATAATTATGCTGGATTTTTTAAAAAAATTTGAACGATTCGTCATTATGGGACTTATTGGCATGATGGTCATCGTTGTGATTCTGTCAACTATCGAACTGTGTTGGATCATCATTAAGGATATCGTCTCTCAACCTGTTTTTCTACTTGAAATTGATGAATTAATGGAAATTTTTGGCTTTTTTCTGTTGGTTTTAATAGGTATCGAGTTATTGGAGACGATTAAGGCTTATATGATTCAGGGAGTAGTTCATGTCGAGATTGTACTTGAAGTGGCTTTGATCGCAATCGCAAGAAAGATAATAATATTAGATATTGCTAAGTATGATGGCTTGAAACTACTCAGCCTTGCAGCTTTAATTCTAACCGTGTCAATCGGTTTTTTTATAGTAAAGCGTTTTAAATGTGAAAAATAATTTGAACCTGAAATGATAACTGCTTTAACTCGTTATTAGTTATATGGTTTGAATAAATTAAGGTAAGAATTTAATGCATTAACAATTTAAGGAGGATCTTTTATGGAAGATTTGAGAAATCAAAAGTATTGGAGTCCGTATGTCGCAGGAGCATGTGCCGGACTTGTTTTGGTGTTTTCGGTTTGGATTACCGGCAACTATTTTGGTGCTTCTACTTCATTTGTGAGATCTGCCGGATTGATTGAAAAAATTTTCAGTGCTGAACGTGTTTCTCAAATAGAATATTTCACAAAGACAACCCCCAAAATTGATTGGCAGTGGATGTTTGTAATCGGTGTTCTATTTGGCTCCCTAATCGCTGCCAAGATGTCCGGAACATTCAAAGCACAAGCTATTCCCGACATGTGGCAGGAAAAATTCGGACAGAACGTTATTTTAAGAGCTATTGTCGCTTTTATCGGCGGCACAGTGGCAATGTTCGGAGCCCGTCTTGCGGACGGCTGACCATCCGGTCACGGTCTGAGCGGTCTGGCTCAACTGGCTGTAAGCGGCTTTATTGCACTATTTTGTTTTTTTATCGGCGGCATGATCAGCGCGAATATTTTGTACATGGGAGGTAAAAAACAATGAACCAACTCGTTTACGGACTTATCACCGGTATTCTTTTCGGTTTTTTTCTGCAACGCGGGCAGGTTTTGCGATATGACAAGCAAATCGGAGCGTTGCGATTTATTGATATGACGATAGTAAAATTCATGCTCACTGCTATCTTTGTCGGCACGGTGGGAATTTATCTGCTTTATGATCTCGGTTTTGTTAAGCTTTCAATAAAACCAACGATCATGGGTGCCACCATTGTAGGCGGATTGATTTTCGGAATCGGTTGGGGGCTGTTGGGCTATTGCCCGGGTACATCCATCGGTGCCATAGGTGAAGGTCGTTGGGACGGTCTATGGGGCGTTCTAGGAATGCTTGCCGGAGCGGCTTTGTATGCGGAGGCTTATCCTTTGATGAAACAAACCTTGCTGACATGGGGAGACCTTGGCAAGATTACATTACCTGGGGTATTTGGCGTAAATCATTGGTTTGTTATTCCTGTTTTTGTTCTTTCCGGTGTCGGATTGTTCATATTCTTTGAGAAAAGAAAGCTTTAGTCAGGCAGTCATCTCCTATAAAAACTCGGGTTTGTCCTGACCGTTTTATTTGCGGGTCATAACATAGTAGATTAGATGTGCTGTGGACATTTCAGGTTTTATTCCAACAAAGCATAGCTGAGAGTCAAGGATGGTAGTTTATTCCAAAGCCTACATAGAACAGGATGGCTGTTATGATTAGCTTCTCTATTGTTTCTCTTTTGACATCTTCCTTACAACCCATTTTTCGAGGCTGATAATTAAGAATATCGCCGAGCCAGTAGCCAAAGAAAGCAACAATCCTCTACTATCAAGCGAAGCAGTACCAAACACTTTTTGCATAAATGGCGTGTAAATAAACAAGGCTTGTAAAATTAAAATTGCACCTATACCCCAAAAGATAAATACATTGCTAAAAATGCC
>CAZZCN010000177.1:0-2751 GCA_964652975.1 uncultured Oscillospiraceae bacterium
AAAGGATAAAAAATAATAGTCAGAATATATGAGAGGTATAATGTTTAAGAAAAAAATAAGATAATGCGTCATTCTTACAAAAGAAACGACATATCTCATAATTTTAATTGCTGTTTAAGTGCTTTATTATTAAAGATATAAAGCTACTATAATAACACATTATTTAATAGGAGGAATGTTTAAATGATAAAAAGAGAAACAATGACATCAAGAGAGAGAGTTGCCAAAGCTATAAACCATGAACCTGTAGACAGGATGCCTATTGACTTTGGTGGAACAATAACAACAGGTATATCGGCATTTGCATATTGGAATTTGCGGGTGCATTTGGGATTGAAAACAGATAATGTTGAGATTAATGATATGATGAAATTATTTCTAGGCTATGTTGACGAGGATGTAAGAAGGAGATTTCATAGTGACTGCATAGTACTTAATCCGGGCTGGAGAAGAAAGGTGAGGTGGAATCCCAGAGACAGGTATAGTTTCATTATTCCTGAAACGGCAAAACCTTATCTGGACAATGAAGGGGCATGGGTTGTGGAAAATGGCGATAAAAAAATGAAAATGCAACAAAATAGTTTTTTTTTCGATGGGACGCTTCCGGATTTGCATAGCCTGAGTGAAGACGAATTAATCATAAAAACTGCAATAGAAGCAGAAAAAATTTATAAAGAAACGGATTATTATATCATTTATGAAGGTTTTCCCGGTTATTTCAGTGTTGACCCCGATTGGTTGTGCGATCTGCTCCTGGAACCTGAAAAAGTTAAGGCGGAAAACCAGATTATTCTTGATAAAGCTATCGAAAAGGCCAAAAAGGTTATAAAACATATGGGCAAATATATCCAATCGATCCATATTGCTAACGATATGGGAACACAAAATGGTCCATGGTGCAGTACCTCTGCCATTGAAGATATGGTAGCGCCATTTTACAAGAAATTCTGTACTTATATACATGAAAATAGTGATTTAAAAGTTCATTTACACTGCTGTGGGTCGATAAGACCCATTATTCCGATTCTGATCGATTGTGGCATAGATGTGCTGAACCCGGTACAAATATCAGCTTATAACATGGATCCGGCAGGGTTAAAAAAGGAATTTGGAAAAGAAATCACATTCTGGGGTGGCGGGTGTGATACGCAAAATATTCTTGGAATCGAAACTTCGGAAAATGTAGTAAGAAATGTAAAAAATCTTGTAGGCATTTTTAAACCTGGTTACGGATATGTATTCAGCCAGGTCCATAACATTATGGGAGATGTTTCGCCGGAAAACATAGTAGCAATGCTTGATACAGCTTATTGTGAGAGCTTTTATTAATTTAAATAAACAGAAGGTTTGGTGAAATTGGCTGCTTGATTTCTTGTTTTTATTTAATGTTTTGGAGGGGGAAGATACTATAATAACACATTATTTAATAGGAGGCATATTTAAATGAAGGGCGAAATGATTAGACGAAAGTTGATAAATGGAGAAAGAATTTATGGAACACATGTTGCAAGTCTTGGCAATCCTGTGGCTGCAAGGATGACAGCCGACGTGAAAATGGATTTTGCTTTTATATGTACTGAACATATGCCGCTTGACCGCACAGAGGTTGCCATGATGTGCCAGTTGTATTCAGCATTAGGCATATCGCCTATGGTGAGAATACCATATCCTTCGGAACACTGGGCCAGCATGGCGATGGACGGCGGAGCAGAAGGTATAGTTGCTCCATACGTTGAGACAGTGGAGCAGGTAAAGCAGTTGGTGGGTGCTGTTAAATATCGTCCAATAAAGGGTAAATTCCTTCAGGATATTTTTAGCGGTGAAAGAAAACCTAGTGATAAACTCAGCGACTACATTAAAAATTTCAACAAGGATAAGTATTTGATTATTGGAGTAGAAAGTGTTGAGGCAATAAATAATCTTGAGAGTCTGCTTTCTGTTGAAGGTGTCGATGGAGTATTTCTTGGACCGCATGATATTTCATGTTCGATGGAAATACCTGAGGAATATGGCAACCCGGCTTTTCATGAAGTATTAATAGAAATTGTAAGAAAATGCAGGAAAATGAACAAAGGAGTAGGACTTCATTCAGATGCGATGTCTGATTTATACAAAATACTATTGGACGAAGGGCTTAACTATGTATTGAATGCTGCAGATGTAACAAAAATGCGCAATACAATAAATAATGATTTTAAGCTCCTGCGAGAAAGATACGGCGATACATATGTAAAAGAAGATGCAATGTTGAAAGAAATCAATTTGTGCATAAATAAAGAGGAAAAAGGGAAATGAAAAACCTTATTCAGGAATTGACTTGTGAGACACTGAGCTTTGTGGCAGTAAAGAAAACTTGAGAAGGAAAGATAGCTGGATTGAGCCCACAAGTAGAAATGCCTGATGAAAGTATGGGATCAAAAAGGTTCAGATCATTAATTAATAATGCTGCAGACCTTAAGAAGCTAAAAAAACCCGAAACGATTATGGATGAGAAAAGAACTGCTGATTTAGAGAATTAGCTTTAAAATGCAGGAACCGGGGTGTAACAGCGGATATCAACTTAAGTGACATAGAAACTATCAATAATAATCCGGATAAGTTGGTAAAGTGGGCCAGGTTGGTAAGGGAAGTAGTTGATGGTTTGTTTTGATGGATAATGAATTAATCGCAATCATATAGTAAAGGAGTGATGAAATGAATATGGATGAAAAAGTAATAAGCAAAGTGATTGAAAAGAATAAGGAATTCTGG
>CAZZCN010000178.1:0-2687 GCA_964652975.1 uncultured Oscillospiraceae bacterium
TGTATAGCAAGAAGCATCCTGACAGGTGGAGACATTCTTCTTTTGGACGAGCCTTTTTCAGCAGTTGATATCAAATCAGCCCAACTATTGGAGCTGATGCTTCAAAATTATTGTATCAGAGAGAATAAAACGATGATTGTTGCTACTCATAGCATAAAAACTGCCGAGGGTATTTCTAACCAGTGTATATTAATTAGAAATGACCGACTTGAAATTTGTAAAATCAGTGAAGCAAAGGAATATTTAATAAATACTTTGTAAAACTGTGGTATTTCGTTGGTGTCTTTTGTGGCATTCCGTTGGTGTCTTTTGTGGCATTCCGTTGGTGTGTTTTGGGGCATTTCGTTGGTGTGTTTTGGGGCATTTCGTTGGTGTGTTTGCACTTGTCAATTTACACAATTATTGTCAAATCCCGGAATACAAGTCATCCACAGTATAACAAATATCCAGATTTTCTTTCGCATCCCTTGTATACCCACTTCTGGAAAACCCTCCGAACGCTGTAACCATAAGGTGTCTTGACTTTTCTTTCAGGTTATTGACAACATCCAATCTGAATAAATCATTGGTCCATTTACATTCATATGCCGTGTTGCCGTTTTGCGTTTTTGTTACGATATCGATTTCGACTTCCTGCCTAAGTATCGGACTATTGCCCCAGTATCTTCCGATTTCAACAAAAATATCTTCCGTTGTATTGCTCAAGTTTTTTCTAATAAGAAACTCTCTGGCAATAATTTCAAATTTAAACGATACGTATTCCTCAAGTTTCGGATTAATAAAAAGATCATAGAACAATTCCTTGCTAATAATTGCCATTTTGGATTTGTTGCTTTCGATAAATTCATAATAGAAATGAAAAAAATGATCTTTGATTCTATATATCGTCTTTCTTGAGTTAGGTTTTTCTCCAAAACAGATTTCTCTCTCAATAATACCTAAGCCGATTAATGTATCGATATATTTTGAAGCAGCGCCGGTGTCATTGACATTGCTCTTAAAGGTAATTTCATTGAGCCTTGTTGCACCGGATGCAATTGCACTGATAATTGAACCATACGAAGAAATCGAGCGTAGTTCCTGCCTGAGAAAAAACATAATCTCATCTTCGAATGCCGCACCAGCCACGACTGTAAGGTCAATAATGTTATCTCTCAAACTTTTCGTATAATCTATTTTCTCAAGATAAAATGGTATTCCTCCAAAAATACTGTACGTTCTAATTTTGTCTTCATTTGAAAATCCCGGATAAAATTTAGCGGAATCGAAATAATCGAAGGGTTTCAGGTTAAGTTTAAAAGTACTTCGAGCATAAAGTGGCTTCTGGTACGAAATCGCCTCTTCAACCATTCCAACATGACTTCCAGACAAAATAAAAGTCATATCTGTGTTAATCATATGCTGGTCTATCGCATTTTGGAAAACCGACAACAGCCCCTCGCTCTTAGTTAGTAGATAGGTAAATTCATCAATAATCAAGATGATCTTATTCGAGATTGCCTTTTGTGCTATATATTCCAAAAGTCTTGAAAAATCACTAAAACTTACCGGTTCGTTGAAATAGTCAGCAACAACAGAGCCTATCATACTTAAATTATGTTCAGCACCGGATTCATTTGCAACATAATAAATAACTTTATTTCTCTGTGCAACTTCGGTTAATAACCTTGTTTTACCAATTCTTCTTCTTCCATACAGAATCCCGAATTCAAAACGTTTTGAATCAATTTTGTTTTGAATTAGATTTAATTCGCTTTCTCTACCAATAAACATATTCGCCTCCGATTAACTGTATTGTGATTCACTTCATTACGATTCACTTATTCGTGTTACAGTTATATTATACTCGGGTTTTTCTTTTTTGCAACAATATTTTCTTGCTTTTTCCCGAATAAAGTTAACAAACATGAATTTCGATAATGAGAACACAAAAAATGTAACATTATCTATATTTTTATCAAAAGTTTTGTAACCTTTTTCCATATCTGCATCGGTCTATTTGTAACCTTTTCCCATATTTTTATCACATTTTCTAAAAAGTGCATATTCCCCCAAAACATTTTCTAAAAAAACCCTGACATTCCTTTAAAAGAATATCAGGGCTTTTATTGTTACATCAATTTATTTTGCGTGGCTTGGCGTACCTTAAATGTCAGCAGCCATTCTCTGGTATGATGCAAGACGCTCTTTGGATGCTGTCTCGGCAGATGTGAATATTGCGTCGATCCTGTCCTGAGGGAATTTACGTACGAGTGACGAGTAACGCACTTCACTCATTAGGAAATCCTTGAAGGATGCTGTTGGTTCTTTGGAGTCAAGGACAAAAGGATTCTTGCCTTCATTCTTAAGAAGCGGATTGAAACGGTACAGGTGCCAGTAACCGCATTCCACTGCTTTCTTCTCTTGTGTCTGGGATATTGTTAGTCCACCCTTCATACCGTGGTTGATACATGGTGAGTAGCAGATAACAATAGATGGACCGTGATAGGCTTCAGCTTCCTTGAATGCTTTGAGCGTCTGTAACTGGTTTGCTCCCATAGCGACCTGAGCTACATATACATAACCATAGGACATAGCCATCATACCAAGATCCTTCTTTTTGATAGCTTTTCCGCCGGCTGCAAATTGTGCGATTGCGCCTGTAGGTGTTGATTTGGATGCCTGACCTCCGGTGTTGGAATATACTT
>CAZZCN010000179.1:0-2639 GCA_964652975.1 uncultured Oscillospiraceae bacterium
AGAGACTCGGCAAGAAATTCAATGTAGAGGAGCCTTAAGAAGTCATTTTTATGACGTGGTGCCCTGATTGCGAGAGAGAAATCCAGAATGTGTATTTAGTTACGTATTTTTTTCTTGCGTTAAAGCTATCCTATCACGTTTTTCACGCTTTTGATTTACGCTCCAATAATCTCAATACCCAAAATATGCTTTTTTATTGCAAGGAGGTCACTGATTGTTATCTTTTTGTCAGCATTTATATCGCCGGTTATGCATCCGATATCGTCGAGTTCTAATATTTGGATCAACGAGTGCTTTGCTGATGTCAAATCCTCTATGTTTATAACATTGTCGTTATTGACATCTCCTTTTCTGATTACCGAAAATGGAATTTCATTTGTGACTGCATAACCCTGCACATATGAACCTGCATAACCATATATCGTAAGATTCGGACAAATTAGAAACGCCTGTCCGCCTAATGAAGTGACATTATTCAAAATTATAGCTTTGGTCATCAATACGCAACCAGCAAATGCATAATCGTTGATTCTGGTAACACTGGTGGGAATGTTGATATTAGTGAGAGCAAAGCAAGATTTAAATGCATCATAATCAATTATCGTAACGCTGTCAGGAATAGTTATCGAACTCAATGCCTGACATTCCTTGAAAGTAGAGTTTTCAATTTTAGTTATACTATTCGGGAGGACAATATTGTTTAGCTTGTAACAATTTGAAAATGCTCCCGGGTCAATACTGGTTATGCTGTCAGGAAAGTTTATGCTGGTCAGATTCATACAAGCAGAGAATGCGTTCATTCCAATCGTTGTAAGTCCGAGAGGGATGGTGACACTTTCTAGCAATGCGCAGTCCTGAAAGGCAGCCTGATCGATAGTTTTTACTCCGACAGGGATGGTTACGCTTGTTATATTCCAATTATCACTAAATGACATAGTTCCAATTGTTATTATACCTAAGTCCGAGGGAATGACAACCTCTGCATCAGTACCGTTGTATTTCTCCAACTCACCAAATTCATTTACAACAAATAGAGAGAGCGCGTCGGTTGTTACAATCAGAACGGGGCTGGCAACAGATTCTCCGAATGTATTCACAGCTTTTACCGTAAAACTATATGTGGTATTATCTGTAAGTCCTGTAACATCAAGGGTTGTTCCACTGATAAGCGAAGCGTTGATTTTTATCTTCTCCTTGTATACGTTATAGCCTGTAACACCTGTCACTTGTGACCAAGCCAACAATATCGAAGTCGTTGTTTTTGATGGTGAATAAAATTCTGTAGGTGAATCAGGTGCGAGGGGATTTGTATCGGTTGTTACGCTGATAGAAGTGCTATTTGGGGATAATCCAGCTATATTTGCCGCTTTTACGGTAAAAATATATGTTTCGCTTTGCGAAAGTCCGCTGACCGTATATTCCGTAGAGCTTATGAGGTCAATATTTACCCTGATACCGTCTTTGTATACGTTATATCCGGTTGCCAATGCTGAAACATCCCATGTCAGATTTGCCGATATGTCTGTTTTGGCTGGTGAAGCAAGGCCTTGTGGCACATCCGGAAGGCTTATGCTGACGAAATTTATACCGTGCGAATTTGCATAATCCTTAGCAGCCGATATTGCTGCACCATAAATAGTCAGAGCAGGATTCGGCGAAAAAGACTGTTCGCCAATAAATGTAACCGTGTTCGGTATATATGCGCTGGTTAATAAAGCACAGTCGGCAAAAGAACCGGAATTGATTCTTGTAACGCTTGAAGGTATATTGATAACGGTTAATGATGAACAGTATCGAAACGCCCAATCGCCTATTACTGTAATGCTGTTCGGAATTGTAACATTGCTTAATGATGTGCAGTATCGAAATGTATCGTGCACGATTTCTGTCATTCCTTTTGGTATAGTTATTGCTGTTAAACTCGAACAATTTGAAAATGCATTAGTCTCAATTGTCTTGATGCTATCCGGTAATGTGATGTTTGTCAAAGACGTGCAACTGCTAAAAGCGTTTGAATTAATAAAAGTCGCGCCGACAGGTATGTCTATCTCTGTTAATGATGAGCAGGAGTTAAACGATGCAAATTCAATTCCGGTTATACCCGGCGGCAATGATATCTGAGTTAGGTTTGAACATTCCGAAAACGCATTTGGTCCTATGTCAGTAATGCCTTCAGGAACTGTAATTTCTTTTATTGTCATGCAGTTTGAAAATGAATGATCTCCTATTGATTTTACAGGATAACCGCCCAATACTGAAGGAATAATAATAATTTCGTCTGTTCCTGTATAGTTCATAATGGTGACTTGACCACCCTGAACTTCATATACATAGTCTCCGGATTCATACGCATTTATTTTATCGGTAAAACAGAATGATGTCAGCATGCTTGCGATAATTAATGAGCAAAAAAGAATTCTCAAAGTATACTTCATAAAATTATACTCTCCTTTCAAACATTTTACACTCGCTTACTGTAAGTACAAGCGGGTTTGAAATTTGCGAGATTTTCGTTCTTTGTATATAATTTTCGTCCTTTCACATGCTGCATTTATATAATATGATAATAACATTTTTCGCAGTGAAAGAGAATACTTTATGCTAGAAAATAGTTGTTCTGCATTGCATTTCCAGGCTGG
>CAZZCN010000180.1:0-2623 GCA_964652975.1 uncultured Oscillospiraceae bacterium
TTTATTGATGGTGATGAATAGGCATAGGGGCGGTTACGCATTTTTAACGAACGGCTTCCACTGTGCGCCACTGTCGTTGAGGATGAAATCTCACCTCCGACTATGGCTCCCCATCCGTTTAAGGTGCCATCCTCAAATGTGCTGTTGCTGCCTGTCACAAGCTCCTTGTTTGCATAAGAACTTGTAAAGGATATGTCGGTGCTTTTCCAGGTCTCTACCGTGGTTGCAGGTTTTGCAAGCTGCACATCATCTATGTATAGGTTTTGATTTGTACCAAGTCCGACGGCGTCAAGGCAAAGATTGAAATTGCCCGTTTCTGCTGCTATATCAGCTTCTAGCACTGTTATAACCCCGGTGAACTGCTTCCATGTGCCTGTAGCCAATGAAACCGGTGAGCTCAAATCAGCATAATAGCTTTTGCTCGGGCAGCAACTGCAAGAGTAAGGATTGATAAACGAATTATCATCCGCCGGAGTACCTCGGACAAGCAGTTTTGCGGATGTCGGACTTGTGTTCAAAACATCAACCTTTGCCCACAGACTCACAAAATATGTTCCTGCTCCGCCAGCCTTTAAACTGCTATAAATATTAAATACGGGGGAGTTCCAGATTTTTGTCCTCCCTGTAAGCTTTAAAGATTTTGAACCGCTATGCGCAGCAGCGGTTGTAGTGGATAATGTTCCATCTCCTAATACACTCCAGCCTGCAGGTACAACTGCGCTTTCGAATGTGCTTTGAATTTCTGTCAGGAAATTTTCTTCATATAAGGCCCCTACCTTGACCGGAGAACCGATGGAGGTTAAAAGTGTCGCTAAAAATGCAAACACAAGAAGAAGAGCTATGGATTTTTTGCCTGTATTTTCCTTCATGCTTCTTCTACCTCCTGTTTGTTTTGTTTGTAATATGTCATTTTATAATATGTCATTTTATAATATGTCATTTTGCAATTTGCAAAGCTTTCTTTTATAATTTCCATACACTTTAACCACTATGCTTGATTAATATAAATGATACCAAGCAGGTGTTTTTTTATCATAATCAAGTCTGATACGGTGACCGTGGAATTCCTGGTGACATCTGCGGAAATACTATAGGCTCCAGATAAGACTTCACTCCTTAAAAGGTCTTGTTTGATTCCTGCAAGATCTCCTATGGATATGTTCCCATCACCTGTGACATCGCCATAAATTATTACGGTGTAGGTTGTATTTACTGGATATGATATTTCAATCGTGGTTCCGGTACCTGCCGAATCAGTGTCGTTTAAAGTAATTAATCCATTTTTGAATAAAAAATCCGTAAATTTCCCGAATCTTACCTCTGCCTTTATATCACTTACGTTGAAACCGGCAGAAGGAGTAAAATTATTTATATATGCTCCGTTTGTCGACAACAATCCAAAGTCCACTACTATACCGGACTGCAGTGAAATCGAATTTGCAGAGATAGCAGTCTCCATGTTATCAATTACAGGATATGTGAATTCCAGGGGACTTAGGACAGTACCTATTGAAACACCTGCACTTATACTGAGAAACCTTGATATGCCGCTTGCCGGTGAAATCAAAAGGTTGCCGCCATTTTGAACCATTACCCAGTCCTGGTAGCTGGACGCTGTTTTTTCCGTTACAAAAATGTATCCTTCGTCGGAATTTCTCGTCAAATAGAGGCTTGATGCCTTGTTCCTGATGTTAACAACCTGCTCGGTAACCCCGTTTATGAGCTTTGTACTCCCTGTGTATTCAATTATCCACTTTTGCAGGTCGTTTATACTTGACGATGCGGATGTTGTTATTATATCTTCATTTAGAGGGACATAATCCGGAGAGGCGCACCCTATGACCCCTGTCTTTCCATGCAGTCCGGTATCCGATACATTTGAACATGTGGTTGTGTAATTCCAGATGCCCTCGTTTGCAGGAGCAAAGTTCACTTTCCAGACATTTGAGCTTTCCCAGTAGCCGGGAACAACAACTGTTGTATTGCCGGGCCCGACAAAGGTCACATCCAGAGTCAAATCCTTTGATAGATTGGCATTTGTCTTATAGATTTTAAAATCATCTATGTATATGTTTTGCGGTGAAACTCCTGAGAGCCCATCGAGCATTAGATTGAATGTTCCCGTCTGCGCGCTGATATCCGATGCTGTCACAGTCAGCTTGCCAAAATATTGAGTCCATGTTCCGACGCCTGTTGAAATTATATCGCCGATACCCGCATAGTTGGTTCCCTGCTGCAGGAATGAGTATTGTCCCGCACTGTCGGCTCTGATTATCATTCTTCCGTTCCGGGGGGCATTCAACAGGCTATCGGCATATACCCAGTAGCTTATGTTATATGTACCTGCTCCTCCTGCCTTAATTGTGCTGTAAATATTCTTATATGGTGAAAACCATGTCTCCCAGCTGTTGCATGAAGGAATATTCAGCTTGACAGAGTAGTTTCCGCCATGGATGACATTCGTTGCAGAAAACATCTGCCCTCCTGCGAAAGCCTGCCAGCCGTTCAGGGTTCCATCCTCGAACGTGCTGTTGTTTCCTGTCACATAAGGTATATATGTAAAGTCACTGATAAAAGATATTTCTGTATTTATCGCTGTGCCAACAGTAGATGCAGGCTTTAC
>CAZZCN010000181.1:0-2547 GCA_964652975.1 uncultured Oscillospiraceae bacterium
GCAGTACAACTGCTTTCGTCAGTAGTAAAAAAGCTAAAGGATTCAAAATTAAAACCTTCAACTTTAAAATGTGTAGCCAGCGAGATAAAGAGTATAGCACAATATCTTACTATAACCGAAAATCAAGCACTGATATTTAGTGTAATTTTCGCACTGCAGATGAACAATACCCACGAGTTGGATATGACGGATGTTTCACGATATCTGGATGTAAATTTTATTGATTTAATGGTCTATAAAGCAGATATAGACCTTTTAATATCCCGAAGATTTATTCACGCTAAGGGTGTTTCATTGAAATCAACAGTACCATTCAAAAATTTGTCATTCAGTATTGACAAAGACATTCTTTCCACTGTATTTATGAATGGTGAAATTTGTGAGCCTAAACCAGAAAAGGAAATGGATATCTGGTCCTTTGCACGAAAAACTTCAGACTACATTGAATTGCGTTCTAACGAAGAAATTAGAACCTATGAATTATTCACATTGATTGAAGAATTAGAACTTGCTAATCCTAAGCTAAGTTTGATTCAGGAACTTGCTTTACTTAATATTGACCTTGAAGACCGCGCATTGTTTTATGAAATTTGTGATGATTTTCTTCGACATTGTAAAACAGGAGTAAATTGTACGTTGAATGATATGTACGATCAAATAAATACGCGATGTGATAAAATGCGTGAACTGAAAGATCAGAATTACAAACTAATTAAATATGAGCTAATTAAGTTGTTGGATGGAAATTTTATTTCAGATTCGGAAATAGAACTTACTGAAAAAGGTATTAAACTTTTTATGGGTGAAAATGCAAGTCTTTATTTGAAAAAACCTAATAATAACCTTATTCAGGTTGATAAAATCACTGCAAAATCACTTTTTTTCGATGAAAAATTGGATAAGCAGGTAAGATTCGTGCAAGAAAGTCTTCAAAACGACAAATTTGAAAATATGCAGGATAGGCTAGTTCAAATGGCTATGCCAAAAGGAGTTGCAGCCATTTTCTATGGAGAACCCGGTACAGGTAAAACAGAAACAGTATATCAATTGGCAAAAAAAACTGGTCGTGATATTTTGCATGTGGATATTAGCCAATCTAAATCCATGTGGTTTGGTGAAAGCGAAAAGAAGATAAAAGATATTTTTGAAATGAAACCAATTCTCCTATTCAATGAAGCCGATGCATTATTCGGTAAACGAAAAGATGGAAATGCTTCAAGTGTGGCACAAACCGAAAACGCCATTCAGAATATTATTTTGGAAGAAATGGAAAAGTTAGAAGGTATACTAATTGCAACTACTAACCTCAATCAGAATCTGGATGCAGCATTTGAAAGGCGCTTTCTGTTTAAAATAAAGTTTGAAAAACCAACCTTGGAGGCCAAACAAAAAATTTGGCAGAGTAAATTGGATTGGTTGTCTGAAATTGATGCAATGCAGTTAGCAACAAATTATTCATTTTCAGGAGGTGAGATTGATAACGTTGTGCGAAAAGCTACTATGGAAGAGGTGTTATCAGGTAATCGGCCTGATATCTGTCAGTTGATTGCATATTGTGATAACGAGAAATTTAGCTCTGACAGATTTACACGAAAGTTAGGCTTTTAATAAACAGCAAATAAGAAATGGACAATATAACGGATCAACACAGCGAAATGGGATTTATGGGAATTTTAGGAGTAGGCCGTGGTGGCATAAATGCAATAAAAATGATGCATAAGAAAGGTGTTTGCGATGCTTCCTATGTTATCTGTGATACGGATGACATTCTTCTGCAGAAATCTCCGGTAGGATGCAAAGTCCATATAAAGGAAAAGAAATCATTGTCTGAACAAACAAGAAAACAAATAATCCAATACACTCAGGGAGCAAGGTTGCTTTTTGTATTTGCCGGAATGGGCGGAGATATTGGCGCTGATTTATTGCCGGAAATTATGGAGGTAATTAACCATGAGCATGTATTGACTATATGCATCTTAACTATTCCGTTTGCATTTGAGGGAGAAGAAAAGATTAAACGGGCAAAGAACAGTATAGGAAAAATTAGGTCTAGGGCTAATGCCATTTTTGAGCTCAACAGCGAGCTAATACTGAAACAATACGCGGAAACAAAACTATCGGAAGCGTTCACCAAATTACATGGGGTTCAATATGACCTGATAACAGAATTTGAATCGTCCTTACCATGGAAGGGTTACACATGTGGGGATTTTGCTGATCTGTATGCCACTTACCATAACTCACGATATACTGTTATGGGTATAGGAGCGGCTGCCGGTGAAAACAGAATCAGTAGGGCAATTGATATTGCTTGTAGATTTCCACTCTTCGAAAAAAAAGATCTGGCTTCTTTTGATACCTTTCATCTTATGATTTATTCTTCTAATGAGTATCAAATTACGAGGAAAGAGGTAGAACAAATACATTTATTTATGGATTGTTTGGGAGATAAAGTTTCATTTGTTTGGTCTGCCAGTTTTATGGAAGGACTCGGAGAAGAAGCTAAAGTGGCATTATTTGCATGTAGTAAGTAGATGTTGTTTTCAC
>CAZZCN010000182.1:0-218 GCA_964652975.1 uncultured Oscillospiraceae bacterium
CATAGTAATCGCATAAGCAACAAACCAACTTATTACAACAATACCTACAATTTTCAATATTGATATTAACCCAACTTGCAGCAAAATTGTCTCAAAAGTTAAAAATATAGTTAAATATACAACATAAACCCCGCTATTTGGGGTAGAATTTCATTAATAGCGAGCATATTATTTCGTAAATATCTGAAATTCAGACAATGTCTATTTTTCATTTTCAT
>CAZZCN010000182.1:228-2492 GCA_964652975.1 uncultured Oscillospiraceae bacterium
TCCATCTTATCCATTGACAGTTAACAATTTAACCCAACTTGCAGCAAAATAATCCTATCTGTTAAATAATAAGTTAAATTTGCAGTCTAAAAGCCGATATATGGGGTAGAATTACCTTAATTTTGAATTGGTTTTTTTATAAGTATTTGAAAATCAGATTATGTGTGTTTTGTATTTTCATTTGTAGTACACAGGGGGGTATTGATTATTAGACATTTAAGTGTTTACTTTGCACCCATGTATTTCAAAGTATCAGGCAGACATAATCCTCACACAAACAAACCCGGTTGGTATTACCGGTTAGTTGAAAGTTATCGCAATGCGGATGATAGGGTTTGTCATCGCACGATGCTGAATGTGGGTTTTTTGGAAGGTTTAACAACGGATCAAATGAACTTGATACAAAAGATGCTTACGCAGCGTTGTGAAAATGCTAACAATTTGTTGTTTGATTTGCCTTTAAGCGATGATATAATTGTAAATCAATATGTTGAAGCTTACTATAAGCGTTTAGTTGATGAAAAACGAATCGATATTCTTATTGCCTCACCTAAAAAGAAACCTTATTCCAAAGGTAAGGATTTAGAGATAATTGATTTGAATAGCATTCGCAACAAGGATGTTAGGGAGATTGGTGCAGAATGGATGTCATATCAAGCAGCAGAACAATTACAGATTAGAACATTTCTGGAAGGTGAAGGTTGGAGTGACTCGGATATACGATTAGCCCAGACGCATATTATTAGTCGTGCGGTATATCCGGCTTCTGAAGCAGCATCCAGTCGTTGGATAAAAGAGAATTCCGCAGTATGCGAAGTAACCGGTTACGATCTTGAAAAAGTGACCAAAGACCGTTTGTATTCTATTGCCAAAAAGCTTTACACGGTTAAAGATGGATTGGAACAGCATTTATCACTTCGCACCAACGAACTGTTTGATATAGAGGACAAAATAATGCTTTACGACTTGACCAATACCTATTTTGAAGGTCGCAAACGAGATAGCGCATTAGCCAAATTTGGTCGCAGTAAAGAGAAGCGCAGCGATGCCAGGCTGGTAGTTTTGGCCTTGGTGATTAACCCCGAAGGATTTATAAAGTACTCAGCCATATTGGAAGGCAACATGTCCGACCCAAGTACATTGGAGGGTATGATAAATAAACTCAGGATAAAAACATCCAGTTCCGCAAAAAAGGCATTGGTGGTGATTGATGCTGGTATCGCCACTGAGGATAACCTGAAAATGATTAGAGAAAAAGGCTACGATTATATGTGTGTAAGTCGCTCAACCTTGAAAAATTATACCATGGAAGCAGATGCTCCTACGGTTACAGTAACCGACAATAAGAAACAGAAAATCGACCTTTGCAGGGTTAAATCAGAAAAAAACACGGATTATTACCTCAAGGTAGAAAGTAATGCCAAAGAATTGAAGGAGCGCTCTATGAATGAACGATTTCAACAAGGATTTGAGAAAGAGATGCAAAAAATAGAGAGTAGCATTCACAAGAAATCAGGAGTGAAGCAATTAGACAAAGTCCATGAGCGTATCGGCCGTCTTAAGGGAAAATATCCTTCCATAGCACGCTATTTTGATATTGAAATACAATCAACAGAACACGTTCAAGAAAAAAGTAATGGCAAGGGTAAAGGCAAGAAAAAAGGCCAAAATGAAGTTCAAAACCAAGATGATAAAATCGTAGAAACACAGAAAAAGCAAATTGTAACTTCTATTAAATGGGCTGTAAAAACCGATGTGGATATAAATGCCCGAAGTGGCGTGTATTTTCTTCGCACCACCTTAGATACGGCTTCAGAAGAGCTTTTGTGGCAATGCTACAATATAATACGAGAAATAGAAGCCACGTTCAAGGTGCTGAAAACAGACCTTGACTTGCGTCCAATTTATCACCAAAAAGATGAAAATACGATGGCGCATTTGCATTTGGGTCTGTTGGCATACTGGGTGGTAAATACTATTAGATATCAACTAAAACAGGATGGAATAAATAGTGGCTGGCGAGAAATTGTTAGAATAATGAATACACAAAAAGCGGTCACCACATTAGCACAAAATCATGTTGAAGAGGTTCTCAAAATTAGACGTTGTTCTGAACCAAATCAAAAGGTTATTGAACTATATGATGCACTTAAATACAAATATGCACCTTTCAAAAAGAAAAAATCTGTAGTACACAAATCTGAACTCGAAGAGTTGCAAATCATTGAACAGCAATTATTTTTGTCCGATTAGCTGCAAGTTGG
>CAZZCN010000183.1:0-2483 GCA_964652975.1 uncultured Oscillospiraceae bacterium
AGGAATCGTTGGCTCCGTTTTAGTATGTTTTCACTGTTCAATTTTCAAGGTCCGTGCCGCACTTCCCGTGAGGCGCTTTACTAAGATACCACCGCAACGCAATATTGTCAAACACTTTTTTCGTATTTCTCGCTTGTTTTTGTTATGTTTTTACAACTGTGCCGGGTGTTTCGTATTTATATGCAGAAAACACTAGCAATATTACGTTTTATGGCTCTTAGCGGTCTTATCATAATAGGGTAAATTATATAAAGGTAATAAGATATGATGTTTTGTAAAAGAAAAAGCCGCCTGAAGTGAATTTAAAAATTCGAACAGGACGGCCTTCTGTATTACTTTGCTATAATTTTATTATATGCATGATCCAGTGTTCATAATATAACTGATACAGACTTTGGTTCGTGCTTTTCGTGGATAAGTATATCAGGATTCATCATCTTCTTCTTCTTTTTCGACTTCATCATCAGATGCTTCCACAGGGTCTGTTGCTGAAATCTCGTTTGCTTGATGGCTTTCTGTAGATTCATTTACAATGTTGTCAGATGTGTCAAATGTCTCAGATGTAGTTTCAGAAGATTTTCCATATTCTGTCCCGTCAACCTCAGTCCCAAAAGGCTCATCATATTCCGACCCGTCATCCAGAGTCTCCTCTTCATGCTCAACAACCGCGATATCAACCACCTTGCCAACCTTTGAACGCATCAAGGTCACTCCTTGTGTGACTCTGGAAAGTATGGGGATCTCCATTACGGAAAGTCTGATTATAACTCCTGTGTCATTTATAAGAACAACATCATTCGACTCGTCAACAAGTGCTATGCCCGCAAGCATTCCGGTCTTGTCCGTAGTGCGATATGTTATAAGACCTTTGCCACCCCTGGTCTGGCATCTGTAGTCTTCCATCTCGGTACGTTTGCCGAATCCGCGCTCAGATATAACCAGTAGAGTCTTGCCTTCTTCAATAGGAACCATTCCTATGACATTGTCATCTTCTGCAAGTGTCATGCCACGTACACCTTGAGTGTTACGACCTATGCTTCTCACATCGTTTTCGTTGAAGCGTATTGACATACCCTGTCTGGTGACAAGAGTTATATCGTGTTCTCCCTCGGTAAGGCGAACTCCTACAAGCTCATCATCTTCTCGCAGGTTCATCGCAATCAATCCACTCTTATTAATATTGGAGTAGTCAACCAGCGGTGTCTTCTTGATAGTTCCATTCGCAGTAGCCATCATAAGGTATCCGCCCTGGTCAAAGGAGGATATCGGAATTACCGTCCTTACCTTCTCGCCGCCGTCAAGATGCAGAAGGTTGATAATTGCCATTCCCTTAGCTGTGCGTCCTACCTCCGGTATCTGATAGCCCTTCAGCTTGAACACTTTGCCTTTGTTTGTGAAAAACAGCAAAATGGCATGGGTCGATGTTATTAATATGTTTTCTACAAAATCCTCTTCTCGCGTCTGCATTCCGGTTACACCCCTGCCGCCACGGTGTTGCATTTTATATGTGTCAACCGGTAGTCTCTTCACATATCCGAAATGAGTCAATGTAACAACAACCTCTTCCTCCTTTATAAGGGATTCGTCAGTTATGTCGTCGTCCTCACCTTGCTCGATCAATGTACGTCTAGGCTGTAAGAATTTATTACGGACAATTATTAGCTCGTCTTTGATTACTTTGAGGAGAAGCGGCTCGTCACTCAATATGCTGTTTAGATATTCGATTCTCTCTACAAGCTCGTTGAATTCATTCTCAAGCTTCTCTCTCTCAAGGCCGGTAAGTCTTCCAAGTCTCATGTCAACGATGTGTTGTGCCTGCTTTTCGCTGAATCCAAAGCGTTCTATTAAATTGATTTTGGCGGCATCCTCGTTCTTGGATGCGCGGATAATACGGATGACTTCATCGATATTGTCGATTGCTATTCTGAGACCTTCGACAATATGCTTGCGTGCTTCAGCCTTCTCAAGCTCGAAAATCGTTCTACGGGTTATTACATCCTTCTGATGTGCGATATAATGTGTCAATGCGTCCATCAGTGTGATTATCTTGGGTTCGAATCTACCCTTCTCATCCGGAACAAGGGCTAGCATGTTGGCATTGAATGCATCCTGCATCTGGGTGTTCTTATAAAGTTGATTAAGAACTACATTGGCATTGGCGTCTTTCTTAAGTTCTATTACAATACGCACTGCTTCGTTTCTGTCTGATTCTTCACGAAGGTCGCTGATACCTTCGATTTTCTTGTCTTTTACAAGATCGGCTATCTTCTCAATAAGGCGTGCCTTGTTAACCATGTATGGCAGGTCTGATACTACTATTCGCTGGCGGGTCTGTTTGAATTCTTCGATATGTGCCTTTGCACGTACAACTATTCGCCCTCTGCCCGTGCGGTATGCATCTCTGATACCTGATGTTCCTATAATGGTGCCGGCGGTTGGAAAATCAGGTCCTGTTATCACAGTCATCAAATCTTCCACTGTAG
>CAZZCN010000184.1:0-2481 GCA_964652975.1 uncultured Oscillospiraceae bacterium
CATCGGGACTTACATTGCCGGATGATACAATTCTTTCGATTCTGACATTGCTACCTTTGTGTAGTTCTTCGATAATCTCTCCGGGAATTTCTTTGGAAATCTCTTTGGAAATTTCTCCGATAACCGCTTCGGAAATTTCACCGGGAATATTTTCAAAAATATTCATCTCATATCTCACATCCTATCCTCGGTAATTTGCTATCTAACGCCTCATGTAGCCTATGTAAACTCGTTATTTAGCTAAATAGCCATTCAGTAAATTTTCCACAAAGTTTTCTTACAATGAGCTAATCACGGTATTATCCTATGCAAATCTACACAATTCTATTCAAATCATTTCATTATTTATCACTTACACTCTTAAAATTCATATGGAAGATGGACTAGATAATATACAAAACCGTTCACATGTCAGACATTTACTTTTTCAGCCTTTATGTCAGATTGTTATAACTCCGGTCAATGCCAGAACTGCTAGTACCACCGATATCCCAATGCGATAATATGCAAATATTTTCATCGGCTTCTTCTTGATATACGTAACAAATCCTTTAACACACAAAAGTGCCACAATAAAGGCCACTAAAAACCCCAGACCAAATGATGTTACCTCTGTAGAATCAAGCGTTTGAAGTCCTATATCCTTCTGGAATTTTACGATTTTAACAAGCGAAGCTCCAAACATAATCGGTATCGCTAGAAAAAAAGAAAACTCAGCGGCAACCTTAGATGAAAATCCATTAACCCATCCGCCAACAATAGTTGACGATGATCTGCTCATACCAGGCCACATAGCAAGGCATTGAAACAATCCTACCATTATAGCCTGCTTCCACGTTATCTGGTCGACTTCCATGACGGTTGCCTTGTCTCTGAATTTTTTCTCTGTAAGCAGCAGCAATAAAGCGCCTATGACAAGTCCTGCAAGCACTGTCCATGTCTGAAACAGATATGTATCAATTGCATCTTCGAGTGCAAACCCAAAAATAACAGCTGGTATCGACCCAATTAAAAACGCCTTGGCAAACTTGATCCCACTTTCCTCCTTACGCAACAGCGACTTTAAAAGTCCGAAAAGCTTCCCCCAGAACAGTACTACAATTGCCATAATAGCACCAAGCTGTATAACTACAGAATACATTTTCGTAAATTCATTGCTTGGAAATCCCATCAAGTCACCTGCAATTATCATATGACCTGTTGACGATACCGGTATAAATTCTGTAATTCCCTCCACAATTGCTATTACTATAGCCTTGAATATAAATAACAAATCCACTTTCGTTGCTCCTTTTTATGTATAGTCTAATCTTTTCACCGTCTTTGATTGAAATTTTGCATTTTGATTACGACTTAAAATTTTGCTTTGTGCGGCAAAAAATCGCATTCTAATAGTAGGTTAGAGTATGTCACTCAACCGGAGTTATTCATCTAGTTCAAAATAATCAATCAGTGCTTGATTAATCTTGCCTCTGACATGCATATCGGATATCTCACCGGATTTGTTTGTATTTACAATACGATCCTGCGATACTGTCCTGATCTGTTGTATCATAGCTACGCTGTCTTTCGGCAACCCGGTAATATTCATCATAAGTTCTACTTCGGTTGGATATATCTTAGAACCCGGCTTAATTGATGAAAGAGGCAAAACTGTAAAGACTGGTAGAAACTGATTAACAGAATCATTGGAAATAACCAAAGCCGGTCTGATTCCCCTCTGTTCACTTCCTTTAATAGGATTAAAATCCAAATAATATATTTCCCACTTCTTCACCATTGACCTTCGACCTCATCAGCTGAACAATCATATTCACTTTGACATTCTATCGTTCGCAAAACATAGGCCTTGTCATTGGCAGCCTCTTCCATCTTGTATCTGTACTTTTCTTTCTTTTTCATTTTAATATACATGTCAATAGCTGAATTGATTCCACTTGTTAACGATGGTATTTCATTATCTTCTACCATGCTTCTTAGCTCGGCTAGAAGCTCGCTGGATATATTGATAGTGCTTTTCGTGCCGGACATATATAAATCCCCCCTTAATAATCAAATAGTTTAATTACCATGATATAGATATTATATAATATCTATTTCGATTAGGCAATATGTTTTTACATATTTTTATATTGCCTATTGTATTTCTTATTTACTGTATTTTTATACTGCTTTTTTGATGGCATGCGGGAAGTTAACCGCAGAATACAAAAAAAGCCACCTTTTCAGGTGGCTTTATCTGGCTCCTCAAGTAAGACTCGAACTTACTGACCCCAAAGCCTTTTTGCTTTAGTCAAAAAGGCTCAGGGATTTCTTCGAAATCCTTGCTTGCATTTTTATTTTTCATGCATGCGGCTGTTAACTGCAGGATACAAAAAAAGCCACCTTTTCAGGTGGCTTTCTCTGGCTCCTCAAGTAAGACTCGAACTTACGACCCTGCGGTTAACAGCCGCATGCTCTACCAACTGAGCTATTGAGGAA
>CAZZCN010000185.1:0-2439 GCA_964652975.1 uncultured Oscillospiraceae bacterium
AGTTAAAACAGAGAATTTAAGGAGTGAAATGTCATAAAACCGGGTTGAAATGAAAAATAAGTCCGCTCAAAGAATCAGGATTCCATTCCCAAAAGAAAATACTGTGAATAACTCTCGGTCTCTCAGGCTCACCGGAGATTAATAACTTCAGGTTGTTTCAGTATTTGTATGGAAAGCGTTCATTTATTAAATTACAGGGAAATATTCCGAGGAGATAAACTGTTAATAACCTCCGGTGGTAACCGGGGGAAAAGTCCGCAAGGCAAAACTAAAAAGGGTTGGCAGGTGAACACACCAGCGGTGTGTCCTGTAAATAACCTCCGGTTTTAACCGGAGGAGAAAACAAAACCCTGAAAATAAAGCAATATGGCTAAACAAATAAAAATGCATAAATTTTTGAATAAATATTTTTTAGTTTAAATAGCAACATTAAGTTCTTTGACATATTGATTTATAATGCGAACATATTGAGCAATTAAGTTTAAAGACAGCTTGGTGACAAGATGTATATAATTTTCATCTTTATCATCAAGGTATAAGGTTTTTACACGATTGAAATCCTTCAAATAACGGTCAACGGCCATTACGGTATGATTAGTCTCTTTTGCAGCGATTATAGGGTCTTTTTTTTCGACTACACATTTATAGATGATTTGATATTTGTGCGTAATACACGACCCCATATCCTGCAGATTGCCGGGGTGTGGCAGGGTCACATCATGCTTTTCCTCGTACCCTTTTCTGATAGTTGTGGCAGAGGTGTATGTAATTGCGAGCAGCAAACTTATGTCCCTCATAGAAAGCAGTGCGTTTTGAGAATAAGCTTCTTCCAACATTCTGGCAACTACGTTTTGTTTATGTTCTTGTATTTTTAATCCATTTTCAAGTTTAGAAATATCATCGTCACTCACTAAAGTAAGGATGATCGGGACAAGCTTCATGTTATGTGAGCCAGACTTGGTATTTTTGTGAACGGCGTTCCAAAGCACTTGTCCTGATTTTAAGGAGTTAATATCCCGATTGTTCTCTTGAAAGATTTTGATCAGTTCGTCAGCAATAAAGCTACGTACATTCGGACCAAAAGATTTGGTGAACTCCGTTTTAAAAAAATTCTCAATAGCTGGTTTAAGAAACCGCTTGTGGGCTGAACTATAGTGTTTTGATTCCGACGAAATAGGTAACATATCATATTTTTCTATTGGTTTGGCACTCTTTTTTTTAATAAAGTCTCAAGTTCGTGCATACGGGAAGGGACTATAATCGAGTGGGCTTTGATGTCGATATACTCTTCTGTCAGGCGTTTTGATATTTTGGTCAGAAAAGCAATGGTATGTACATCATATCCGTCTTTCATAAGTGCCACTACCTGCTTGAACTTGCAGACATAGTTGTTTACCGCTTTTATGCTGTGGTTAGTTTTACGGGCAATCTCAGTATATTCACTTCCTTTGACCCATTCTTTAACAATCAGGGAGCGATGAGAGAGCGTCCGTCCCATATCCTTGATAGTGGAACGGAGAGGGATAAAGATGTTTTGCTCCCTTAAATCTTTTAAATCACGCACAATGGTCCTCTCCCCGCAGCAGAATATGCGGTTGGCAATATCTTCAACAGTGAGCAGCCCGCCTTGCATAAAGGCTTCGTTGCAAATGCGGCTTAGCCGGTGTTGCCTAAGGGCAACAACACCATCGTTCTCTTTTATAGGCAGGTCTTCCGTATCATCATTAATGGTCAAAGTAACGCTAACCTTTGTTGCCTCTGTCAACTTTTTAGCTGGCGAATCTTCAGCAGATATAACAATGAATTTAACTTTACCCGGGGCCAGTTCCTGGGAGCAGTCAAAGAAATTGCCATAAACCTTATGGACAGTATCCAAAACAGCTTTTGCCTCAAAAGAAGAACAACCCATACCATCAATAATATCGTTGATAAATTGATTGTCCAAGCTCTTTGTTTCAAGACGGGACCATTTTTGAAGTGAAGAATTATTAATCATATCAATGAAAATAAAGTGGATAAAATAGAGATGTCTTCCGCCACTCAAGGCGGCTCCGGATGGAGATGCTTTCCGGTCGGGCTACGCCCTCCCTCCAAGCATCTCCATCCGGAGAGAACCAATACAAACATTATAAAACAATACGTCAATGAACAAATATATTTTAAATATATATTTATGCCATATGGCACAAAGTTAAGGGTTTACCAAAAATAACCAAGGAAAGCAACCCCACAAACCACTGTCAGCAGTATGAAAAACATGTTTTTATATAAACATCAAAATTGAACCCAAAAATATTTTATATTGTAACGTTACAATATAAATTTTCATTCTATATTTGCCTCATAATTAAATATAGTAACATTACAATATATGAACGACAGAATGGGAAACAAAGAAATTGCCGTGCTGGGTTTGTTATCGGAACGCCCGATGCACGG
>CAZZCN010000186.1:0-2416 GCA_964652975.1 uncultured Oscillospiraceae bacterium
ACGTGCGACATCCTGCTCCCAAAGCAGGCGCTCTACCAAGCTGAGCCACACCTCGCTGACGTTTATACACTTGTCAAAACAATCATAAATTTAATTACCAATATTTCGATTGCCTTACATATCAGTGATAAACAGCTTTTTTATAATACACTAAGAGTTAATAAATTGCAACTGTATTTTTCTTCTTTTGTAGCATGATTTTTAATCAAATTCTCTACTTCTAGTCAACTTTTATGCTGAACTTGATATCGATTTGTCTTTTAACTATTTTACTCTGTCTGTTTTTTTGCTAAATTCCAATATTCAATCTAAAATTTCTAATATTTCATATTGACTAATAATCACATATTATTGAAATACTCTTCAAACATCTTCCAGTAGCCACAGTATAATGGGACTGCTTCTATCTGCATGTTGATATCCCTGGTGGGATGTTTGAACGCAAAATGAAATGAAAAGAGTGCGATATCATTTTCACTACTATCTAGACTCTTTGAATTATTTGTTTTATCGAAGGTATTTTGTGTTGTTGAAATTTTCGTGATTTTAGTCTGTTCCGTGATATTTTCTGAAATATGTTTCAACTCACAACTAAAAATATTATCTATATTCTCATTTGAAATTCTTGCTAAATTAGCATTATATAATCTATTCGGTATTTTTGGGCTCGACGCATATTTTCTCTCTCCCAGAATAGGATTGCCGATGTTGGCGAGTTGGAATCTTATCTGATGGGTGCGACCGGTTTCGAGAATTATTTCTAGCAAGGAACACTTTTTTGCCTCATCAGAAGCAAGAGTTTTATACACTAGTGACGATTCTTTTCCCTCATCGGAATGTTCGGCGGTATTGTTTTTGCCTTTAGCAATAAAATCTACAAGTCTTCCCTGTCTTTGCATTGGAACACCTTGCACTACTGCATAATATTTCTTAGTGACTGCTTTGCCCCGGATCTGTTCTGATATGCGGGATGCGCCTTTGGATGTTCTGGCAAAAACCATGACTCCGCTCACCGGACAGTCAAGCCGGTGGACAAGTCCGACAAAAACATCACCCTGTTTGTTGTATTTTTCTTTGATATAGCTCTTCAGAATAGTTAGCATATCCGGCTTCGTGCTGCTGTCAGCCTGTGAAAGTACGCCCGCGGGTTTGACAGCTGCAATTATGTGATTGTCCTCATAAATAATCGGAATGGCTAAGTCACCATACGATTTATATACAAAATAAGAGGATTTATCATTTAAATTTACAATTACTTTTTGAGTTTCAAAAAGTTTAGAATCTTTAGGATTTTTCATGATGTTAGAATTCTCATTGTTTTTAAGTGCAATTCGGTTGTTATTGGCTCCATAATTGTCATCTTTGCTTATTTTGTTATGGTTATTGTTGTTTTTTATAATATCAGAGTTATTGGAATTATCTGATTTTGATGACTCACATACTTTTTTTGCAATATCCTTCTCTTCAAAATCTATATTGTTTGCTTTCTCATTAGATAAATTATTACTATTCATAATTTTACGGTTGCCATCTTCCGGTACAACCGCAAGGCAGTATGATATTTCTGCCTGTTGCAGGAAGTCCGATTTCGTCGGCAAATACCGTCCCGCCGAAGCGGTTTGCCACCGTGAGGTTTAAAATGTTCGATATAACCGATGGCGCCAGTCCTGTAGTATATGAGTTGATGATAAAAAATACCGGTGTGTCCGATAGCAGCATCATGCATTTCTCTACGATCTCATACAAGGCATCTTCCAGTTTCCAAAGTTCGCCGCTTGGCCCTCGTCCGTATGAAGGCGGATCCATTATTATTCCATCGTATTTGCGCGCTCTCCTGATCTCTCTCTCGACAAACTTATTGACATCATCCGTCATATATCTCACATAGTTGTCCTTTATTCCGCTTTTTGCCAGATTCTCTTTGGCTCTCTGGTTCATTCCCTTTGATGCATCAACGTGAACAACTTCGCTGGCTCCGGCCATTGAGCAGGCAACAGTCGCCGCTCCGGTGTAGCCGAACAGGTTGAGAATCCTTGTCTCAGCACCATTTGCCTTTGCCGCAGAAATCTTATCGCCCATGTAATCCCAGTTGACGGCTTGTTCAGGAAAAACTCCTGTGTGCTTGAAGTTGGCAGGCTCTATAATAAAAGTCAATTCACCGAATTCACCCGGATATTTGACCTCCCACTGCTTTGGAAAAGTCGAAAAATACCGCCAGAATCCACCGCCTGTTGAGCTTCTTATATATTTTGCATGGGGCTTTGGCCACTGTGTGGAAGGCCATATAGCCTGAGGATCGGGGCGTTCGAGTATGACATCCCCCCACCGTTCAAGCTTTTCACCTGCACCGGCGTCGAGTAGTTCGTAATCTTTCCATTTGGAAGCAATAAGCATTTTGCAAAACTCCTTGTCTGAT
>CAZZCN010000187.1:0-2399 GCA_964652975.1 uncultured Oscillospiraceae bacterium
CTACCAATTATGATAATCACCTTCATCAAACATTTTAGCTTTTTCCTTGTATTCCAAGCGGTAATCGCTGGGGGATTTGCCGCAGAATTCTTTGAAGATATTCTTAAAATACTTTAAATCCTTATAACCCACTTCCTCTGCAATTTCAAATATTTTGTTATTTGATTGAAGCAAAAGTCTACAAGCTTCTTTTATTCTGATTTTTTGCAAAAATTTTGTTGGCGTGGTATTCGTTACCGTTTTAAATTTTCTGCATAAGTATTCAGGACTCATAAAGGCAACGGCTGCCATCTCACTTAACGAAATCTGCTTTTGATAATTATTAACAAGATGAGAAATGACACAGTTTATTTGCTTGTCATCGGTTTGATATTCAGAAAAAATGGCATCATCCTCGTTAATAATACGTATAATTTGCAAAATCAACTGTATAACCAGAATTCGTAGCATCTCATAAAAGCCGTTTTTTTTCTCTGCTTGCTCTGAATTCATTTTTTTAATGATTTCAAGGATTTCACCATTTTTATCATTAAAAAGAAAACGGGATAATTTTTCACGGTCGATTGTGGTTTGCGAATTTATAAGGTAGTGATTCGCTATTTCACAGAAATCCTTGCTATTAAAAAGAACATGGTCTATAAATTTTGGCTTAAAAATTATATTGTAAATAATAGGGGGTTCATCGGAGAGCTTTATCAGTTCATGAATATCATTAAAATTGATGATATAAAAATTACCCTTTGACAATATTCTCTCATAATTATTATTGCGATGTAAAAGAGAACCGGAAACCACATAACCTACCTCTATAAATTTATGGGAATGTGTAAAGATATTTGGATTAACAGAAAAGGTGTTAATAAAAATATCCAAACCATTTTCAAAGGTTTCATCCCCTGCGACACAAAATTTATTGCTTGTCAATTTAGACCCCCGTAAATATCACTTTAACCCTCTGATTTGTAAAGCTTTATATTGTATAATATACAATATAAAGTTTATCATTTGCTAATAAATATGTCAACTGTGCTAAAATGCATTAGCATACTTGATAGCAAAAATATTATATATACTTTAATGGGAGTTTATTTAATGTCAAAAGTTTATCATGTTTTACACAATAATATGGCAATTGGTTTTTTAAAGGATGACAAAAATTTTTCACAAAGCACTTTTGATACAGAATGTGTTGATTTTAGATGTTTTAGTGAAATAGCAAAGCCGATGTTTCAACTTGCTATAGCAGGAGAACAGTTTGGATTTAATCCCGGTCTTGTAACAGGGCAGACCAACCTGCCAAAAGAAATGAAGATTAAATCTATTAAAGAAGAGCAAAACAATAAGATAATTACCTACATTAATGAACGCCTTGAATTAGAAGTAGCAGTTAATATCCAATTTGTCCCTGATGTTGACATTATACGTTGCTTTACTTCGGTTAAAAACATTGGACATAAGCAGAGAGTTATTACACATCTTTCTTCAATTTTTATGACGGGGATTGCTTGCGGAGGTTTTTTAAATTGGGACGACAAAAGCAAAATCAAGGTAAACTTTTGTATGCAGACATGGGAGGGAGAAGGTCAATGGAGAACATATAGTCTTGAGGATGCAGGTGTTTACAGGAATTCAGTGCATCCAAATGCGGCGGTCTTTCATTTATCTTCAACAGGCACCTGGAGTACAGGCAGGTTTACACCTTGTCTTATCTTAGAGGATATGGAATGTAACAAAGTTTGGTATATTCAGATTGAAACCTCGGCAAATTGGCATATCGAGTTAGGGTTTGATGGCCTTATTGACAAAGAAGGCGGTGCCTTATATCTCCAAGCGGACGGGGCAGATGAAAAGTTTGGCGGATTTTATAAGCTTTTAAACCCCGGTGAGGAATTTATTTCTGTGCCGTCAGCAATCGGGACCACCAACGGTGGATTTGATGAAGCGATAAAGCAGCTCACTAAATACAGACGAGGTGTCTTGAAGCCCAAAATTGTTAATAAATCTGCAATTCCAATTATGTATAATGATTATATGAATTGCCTTTGGGCAAATCTCACAATGGAGAGAGAAATTCCCTTGATTGATGCAGCATATAAAGCGGGTGCGGAAGGGTATTGTCTGGATGCGGGTTGGTACTTAACCTCTGAATGCAAAAATTGGGCATTTCTTGGTGATTGGGAACCGTCCGACAATCGTTTTGGAGAAAAGGGTTTGCAATTTGTGATAGATTATATTCGCTCCAAGGGAATGATAGCAGGTCTTTGGCTTGAAATCGAGATGTGTAGCGAGGGAACAGAGCTCTCTAAAAAGCCCGACGATTGGTTTATTAGAAGATATGGTATGCGTGTTGGTTCAGGGGACAGAATGCCTTTGAATTTTGCAAATCCCGATGTTAGAGA
>CAZZCN010000188.1:0-2359 GCA_964652975.1 uncultured Oscillospiraceae bacterium
ATATCAGACCGGAATATTTGGCAACAAAAAATAGAACGTAATGTAAATAAATGTAAACCTCTTGCTTGTAAATAAATGTTAACCTCTTACTTTAACCTAACATGTATTTTTATGTTAATCTAAATGTGGACTTTTCAATTAAGTTACACTAAACCATTGCAAATCATAAAAAAAGTCTCGAAAACTCAGTAAAACCAATAATTTCTCTTGCAAAATGTCGTGAAAAGTAGTATAATTTTAGTGTAACGGTTACACTAAAGGAGGTTGCTCATGTACTACGATTATACGGTCAAAATTCCTATTGTTAGGGGCAAGATAATCACCAAGAAAAAGGGCGCAGTAACATATATTCTTTTTCAATACGGTCAAAAATATAATGCTGAGAAAAAATATGCTATACCTCAGCGTACTATTATTGGAAAGGTTCATGGGGATGATCCTCATCTCATGTATCCTAATGAAAAATTTCAGGATTACTTCCCTGAGGTTACCCTTCCTGAAGAATTGCCGGATACTTTTCGCAGCTGCGCTTTGAAAATTGGTTCATATGCGGTGATTCAAAAGGTTCTGCAGGAATATAAGTTACAAAACCTTCTCAGCACCTGGTTTCCAAAGGACTGTGGTCTCCTGCTTGATCTCATGGCATACCTAATTGTCGATGAAGAAAATGCTGGTCAGTATTATCCGGATTTTGCATTCGACCACCCCCTGTTTTCAGAAGGTATGAGGATCTACAGTGATTCAAAAGTATGTCGTTTTCTTAAGTCTGTCACGCAGGAGCAAATCATCGGATTCCTGAATGATTGGAACAAAAAACGTGACCATAAACAATGTATTTATATCTCCTATGATTCAACAAACAAGAACTGTCAGGCCGGTGATATTGATATCATTGAATACGGCAAAGCCAAGGATGATAAAGGGTTGCCGGTTTTTAATCTTGCAATAGCTTTTGATCAAACCAATCGTGTTCCCCTGTTTTATGAGGAATATCCAGGTTCTATTACGGATGTCTCCCAGTTTGAGTATATGGTAAACAAGGTCAAAGACTACCAATATAAATCGGTCGGGTTTATTCTTGACAGAGGATATTTCAGCAAAGCCAATATCAAGTACATGGAGGATAATGGGTACTCCTTCATTATGATGGTCAAAGGTTGTAAAAGCTTGGTATCAGAACTGATAACGACCCATCGAAACACCTTTGAGACGGATCGTGAGTGTGCTATCCGTTCCTATAGAGTCTATGGAAAAACAGTTTTAGCTAAACTGTATGAGGATGATGTGGCCAATCGATATTTTCATCTATACTTCAATACCTCCAAACAAGCTGCAGAAAGAGAACAGCTGGAGCATTTAATCGAAAGACTTGGAATGTATCTTGAAAAGCATGTAGGAAAAGATATTACCCTAGGGAGCCTATATCATGAATATTTTGACCTTCGATATAACAAAAAGCATGAGCTTATCTCATATACAGAAAAAAAAGATGTCATTAAAAAAAGGCTGGAGCAATGCGGGTATTTCTCTATCATCACTTCTACAGAGATGACAGCTTCCCAAGCGCTTATCCATTACAAAGGACGAGATATCTCAGAAAAATTGTTTAGTACGGACAAATCATTTATTGGTTCAAAAAGCAATAGGGTACAGTCTTCTGAGTCGTTGTCAGCGAAGTTGTTTATCGAATTTATTGCACTGATTGTCCGCAACAGGATATACAACCTGCTCAAAGAAACGATGATGCGTTTGGAGTCTAAACCGAATTACATGACTGTACCGGCGGCCTTGCGAGAACTGGAAAAAATCGAAATGGTCAGGCGAAGCAAAGACCATTATCGACTTGATCATGCAATAACAAAGCGACAGAAGGTTATTCTCAGTTCATTTGGAATGGATGAGAATAATATTCGCGAAATTGCATGTACAATTGGCAACCTATTGTCAAAGAACCAGTCACTATCGGCAAATACAAATATCATGGATGAGGAGGAAAATGATGATGGCACGGACGAAATCGACATCTTCGATTGAAGCTGAAATTGTAAAAATAAACGATGAGCTAGCGAAACTTGAGAAAAAACAGGAGGCTCTTTCTGATAGGCTGCTAGTACTTCAGAAGCAAAAACAGGAATTCGAGGCTAAGCAGGTTATGGAGGCTTTCCGAAAGAGTGGGAAAAGTTTGCAGGAAGTGATGACATTTTTGGAGATCTGATAAACTCTTTAGGTTTTTAACAGTGTTTAGTGTAACTTTTATGCAAAGTTGACGATATAAATAACTTTTTCTTTCTTTTTTGCATACTCCTTCAATGTTATAGATTTACCCCGCCCAGCTTCACCAAATATTAATGCAATGTCT
>CAZZCN010000189.1:0-2338 GCA_964652975.1 uncultured Oscillospiraceae bacterium
GCTAAATATGCGATTTCCCGCGTCTGGTTTGTAGGAACCTCCCACATATCCTCATACTTCGCCTCTGCTTCAAGCCATGGAATTTTATAGGGATTGTTTTGAAACTCATTCCACTCAGTATATACATACCTTTTTGATTCAGGTGCGTATCCAAAATGTGGCGGGTGCCCGCCCTCGTTCATAACAAAATCATACCATGTCTGGCCTCTGAAATAATCTGACGTGTATCTTTTGTAGTATAGTGCATGAATTGTTGACAGGTTCCTGTATGGGTCGGTATCTTTAAAATATTGGCCCAGCCTTCCATAATTGTATATTTCCGTATCAATGTCGTTTTTTATCATAAGGCTCTGGTTATACTCACCGACAATGAACCAGACAACAGGATATGCCGAGTATCTTGCCATAACATATCTTGCAATTCTCTTATACTCGCTGAAATTGGAATCTTTTAATGCTCCACCCCATTCAAGTCCTATGACAGGGACAATTCCCCGTGAGACCAGGTATCCTATTCTCTTGTCTATGTTTTTCCAATATTCAGGATTCAGTTTATTCCAGAGTTCATTGTTGACCCACTGTGACCCACCCTCGTTATTTCCGAACGAGTAGGTGTTTGATACTCCAAGGGTCATCTGATATGTTGTGTAGCCTGAATTCGCTCTCTGGTCGACAATGCCTTTGAACATTGAAGGGTATTCATCCGGCCTGTTTGAAAAATTCAATTTTTCCCTATATGAAAATGCAAACCAATGAGTGTCGGCCAGCCAGAAAAATGGCGTGCCGTTCTGGTAGGTAAGTCCGTCCTTTTCATCGTTTACTCTCAAGCGGCCGTTTTTGATGATCTCTGCATCACCTGTATATGCCTTTGCAGTGTATGAGCCTTTCTTATTATGAAGTCCTGCGTCGTCCTCACTTGTGCATCTGGTTACATATGTCCATACGCCCTCTGTTGGAGGCGCAAACCGGACCTTCCACACATTGCCGCCGTCCCAGAAGGCCGGAACAGTCATTGTCTGCCCGTTTGGACCGGTGAACACTGCATGCATGGCGACTTCCTTGTATGGGGATATGTAAATCTTTGAGGAAGTAAATGAAATATCATCAGGCACGTTTACCTGTCCCTTTGCAGGAAAGGCGTTCTTGGGTGCATTTAGATTTTTGGGAGAAATGAAACCCTCGTCAGGTTCTTCCTGCTCTTGGGGCTCTTCTGAAATTGTGGATGACTGTTCGCTTGAAGACTCGCTCGAAGAATTCTGTGACGATACCTCCGAGGAGGAATTGTCCGTCCAGGGCGGCTTGCTGTTCGGATTCGGCTGTTTTTTAGTTCCTGGCAGCAACAATGCGACAACAACAACAATCAAAACCACTGTCAATGCCGAAAAAGCGGTTATTAAAACGATCCGTTTATTCTTAAAAATATTTAGGATGTTTTGAAAATTCATTTAATATGCTCCTTTCAAAAAGTTGTTCTTTAACTTGTTATTTCAATAAAAACGCCTCTGCCGTCTTTTAGTTCAAACCTGAATTCTCCGCTGTAGGATGTAATTTCGCCATCAACCGGATTATAGACCTTGTATCCTGCTGCATTGCTGTCGTATATGTCTATAATTTGAGTGGTAGCCGATGAATTTATAATAAAATAGACCCTTCTTCCTTCGTATCTGTAATCTGCAACCTTTATCGAATTTTCGTCCGCTCCGGCTATTTTCAATGTTGTCCCTATGGTCTCGTGAAGCATGGCAGCAAAAGGATCCCTGCTCTCGCTGTTTCTTACTTTGTAAAGCTGGACTTCGTTTAATCTCGCGATTTCAGGCTGTGTCTTGTTGCCTTTGGAAAATACGAGCCGAATTTCCTGTGCCTTGACTGTATCAAATTCGTCAATCATATGAAAATATGTATTGTCGTCTTTTTCGGAAAATAAGATCCATTCATCATTTTTCCTGTAATACGCTTTATACTCTGTCTGTTCATAATCAATTTTAGAATAAAGGTCCAAACGGTTGAATTCCGATGTTTCAGCCAGTGTTATTGTGAGCGTTGCAGGCAGCACGTCGCTTGAAAAACCGTCCCAGCAGAACTCGCAGTCGCTGGAGCCATCAGTAACAACCTGTTCGTTATAGCCCTCGCATGTATGGCTTGAAACAACCTTTGCATTAATTGCAAGGTTTGAAAGCTTTAAATTAACAAGCTCCCTGTCTCTTACAATCTCTCTCACAGCTTTGTGTTCATTGTCAGAAACGCCCATTTGTGGCAGTCTGTCAAGAAATATGACTTTCCCTCCGCTCTTTTCGAACTCCATCAGTTTTTCCAATGTCGAAAGCGGTATTGCATCAAC
>CAZZCN010000190.1:0-2253 GCA_964652975.1 uncultured Oscillospiraceae bacterium
ATTGTATCTTAATTGTATACTTCAATTAATTTTCTTTCAATTGGCTTTAATGATATTATATGGGGGCTATATTGACATAACTAAAAAATAGCGTTTTGAAAAATGTTGTATAACATATATGCTATCAAAACGCATTGGGCAAATATTTTATCGTCTGTTTAATTATAAAACATAAATATGGTTGCTATATTAGCAATAAATTTATTCAAACAACAAATTCAATCGAGTAGGAGCTGAGGGATTAATTCCCTAAGTGACCTCTCACACCACGATTCACAAAGGTGTGGGTAGTTTAATATAATGTGTTGTTTTTTAAATGGTGTAATTTTGATATATTCACAAATTTTAAGAAATAAAAAAACCTCACAGCAAATCAACAAAGACTATACTTTAAGGCTTTAAAGACTGGTCGGAGTGGCGAGATTCGAACTCACGGCCTCTTACTCCCGAAGCAAGCGCTCTACCACCTGAGCCACACCCCGACGCAACCATAACATGTAGCTTACGACATTTTACAATATAAAATACTTTAATGCAATAATGGATATCGCTAAAAACAATTGTTTCTTATTGTTTTCTAATTGTTTATTATTGTTTTTTCGATTTTATCGTTATATTTAACATTTCAATTTTAATAAGTCGTTATACAATACTACCTGTCTGCTAGTTGATTTTCTCGTTGATTTCAGCGGTTATTTTGGCAATAAAATCCGAAACGGCCATAACTCCAAGGTCGTTTTCTTTGCGTGACCTTGCAGATACTGTGCGAGACTCCACTTCATTATCCCCGACAACAAGCATGTAAGGTATTTTATCGAGCTGTGTTAGACGGATTTTCTTGCCCAGCTTCTCTTCACTGTCGTCAACGCCGACCCTGATATTAAGCTTCTTGAATTCACTTTGAATTTCGTATGCATAATCGTTGTGAACCTGTGCAACCGGTAAAATCCTTACCTGTTCGGGTGCGAGCCAGGTAGGCATTGCGCCTGCGTACTTCTCTATAAGTAGTGCAAGTGTCCGCTCATAGCAACCAATTGAGGTCCTGTGGATAATAAAAGGATACTTTTTGAGTCCGTCTGAATCAACATATTCCATACCAAATCTTTGTGCAAGCTGGAAATCGATTTGAATGGTTATCATAGTGTCTTCCTTGCCGTGGACATTTTTAATCTGAATATCGAGTTTCGGCCCATAAAACGCTGCTTCTCCATCAGCCTCGGTATAATCAACTTTCATGTCGTCAAGGATATTTTTCATCAAAACCTGGGCTTCTTCCCAATCTTCTTCATTGCCGATGTATTTGTTCTTGTCGTTTTTGTCCCACTTTGAAAAACGATAGCTTACATCTTCGTAAAGGCCAAGAGTTTTGAGCATGAAAATCGCAAGATCAAGACAACCTGCAAACTCAGTGCTTAACTGGTCGGGTCTGCATGCCAGATGACCTTCGGAAATGGTGAACTGCCTTACTCTGATAAGCCCGTGCATTTCACCTGAAGCTTCATTTCTAAAAAGAGTGGATGTTTCGTTATATCTTATCGGAAGATCCCTGTAGCTTCTGGTTTTCAGAAGAAAAGCCTGAAACTGGAACGGGCAGGTCATCGGTCTTAAGGCAAAAACCTCTTTGTCCTCATTCTCGTTACCGATTACGAACATACCGTCCCTGTAATGGTCCCAATGTCCTGATATCTTGTAAAGGTCGGATTTGGCCATAAGCGGTGTCTTGGTCAACAGGTATCCCCTGCGCTCTTCCTCGTCCTCGACAAATCTCTGTAAAATCTGAATTACTTTAGTTCCTTTCGGCAAAAGAATTGGAAGCCCCTGCCCTATCATATCAACAGTTGTAAAATATTCAAGTTCCCTGCCTAATTTATTATGGTCCCTTTTCTTAGCCTCTTCGAGCGCTTCGATATGCTCCCTTAAAAGATTTTTGTCAGGAAAGCTTGTACCATAGATTCTCTGCAGCATCTTGTTTTTTTCGCTGCCCTTCCAGTATGCCCCGGCTGCATTTATAAGTTTTACAGCCCTTACTTCACCGGTGTTATCAAGGTGAGGTCCGGCACAAAGGTCGGTAAAATCTCCCTGGGTAAAAAATGAAATCTCGCTGTCTTCGGGTAAATCGTTTATAAGCTCGACCTTGTAAGGCTCGTCTTTACTGCCCATTAGCTCTAGAGCTTCTTTGCGTGGAAGCACAAATCGCTTGATTTCAAGTCTTTCCTTGATGATTTTTTTCATCTCGTCTTCGATTTTAGAAAG
>CAZZCN010000191.1:0-2249 GCA_964652975.1 uncultured Oscillospiraceae bacterium
AATTATGGCAAGTTTTTACTTATGGAAAGAAACCAAAAAATACAATCTTGACTTATCCTATACAAAAAGGTCGAGTTGTCAAATATTTGTTTGAAAGTGAGAGAAATCTATTGTAATAGGCAAAAATAATCCAAACATTTATAAAAAACTGAGTATTTGCAAAAGGGTCAATCTTGTTTTGGTTGATTGGTACTATTATTTCTTTCCATAAAACCTCAAAATAGATTATTCAAAATAATCTAGGAGGTACTATGGACGGAAAACTGAAAGTCGAAGGACTTGTAGAAAAAGTACTGGCTGAACTTGAAAGGTTGAAATATTCTTACAGCTCACTTTGTGGATTTCGTGGCTTATACAAGAGGGTGATAGCTTTTGCCAACGAAAAGGAGATACTTTATTTTTCAGAAGAACTTGGGAAATCATTTTTACAAGAAAAATACAATTGTGCAGTCAATTATTATTCAGAAGCCATGCCTACTGCATGCAAAAGACCGATCAGAGGAATACGGATTTTAGGGGATTATCAACTACATGGTGTGATAATTCGAAGACTTGTAAAAAAGCCTGCATATGTAAAACCGCCTCAATTTGAAAAAGAAATAAACGCCTATGAAAGAGAATGCGAAAATAACGACTATTCAAAAAGAGGGTTACGCTCGAGAATGCAACGGTTGTTCTTTTTCATAGACTATCTGGAAGCCAAAGGAGTTATGAATGTAAATTTTATTACTCCTCAAATGATATCTGATTATGTAAAAGCAATCTGTTCGCACCATGAAAAAAGCATTGCCGCAATATTAACGACCCTAAGGGTGTTTTTAAAATTTCTCTACTTAAACCAATATACGAATGAAGACCTATCCATAAAAGTCCCAAAACAGAATAAGTATTACTTTCCTCCAATTCCTTCTGTATGGAAAAAAGAAGATGTAATACATATGTTAGAAAGCGTTGACAGAGGAAACCCCACTGGAAAAAGAGATTATGCCATCCTGGTTCTGGTTGCTAGACTTGGTATTAGGGTAGGTGACATTAAATCTTTAGAGTTATCGGATTTAAACTGGCAGTCAAAAACCATAGAAATAAATCAGAATAAAACAAAAAATACTGTTACCTATCCAATATTAAATGATATCGGTTGGGCATTGATTGATTATATAAAAAATGCACGACCTATTTGCAACTCACCCTTTGTTTTTATACGGATGAACGCCCCATTTGAATCCTTTGGAAAAGACGCTAATCTCTATAGCATTATCGCAAAATATATCAGAATATCTGGAATCACAATTCCAAGGGGCAAAAGGCAAGGATTACATTCTCTGAGACACAGTCTTGCGAGCAATTTACTCGAACAAGGAGCATCCTTGCCCGTAATCTCTGAAATCCTTGGACATATCAATTCTAAGTCCACACAAGTCTATCTTCATACAGGTATTGAAGGATTACGGGCTTGCGCTTTGGATCCAGAGGAGGTTTTCTAAGATGTCAGAAAAAACAATTGCATTTACTAGCGTTCTTAGTGAATTAATGGCGGGATATATTGAGGAAAAGAGGGCAGTAGGTTACAAGTACATAAAAGCCAGTTCCCTCATAAAACAATTTGACGTATTGGTTGCCGAAGCCCATTTTATGGAAAAGAAGCTTCCGAAGGAATTGATACTGCTATGGACACAAAAAAGGCCGAACGAAATGGACAGTACTAGAAATGGAAGAATTTCAATAATACGTGGGTTTGCAAGCTATATGGTACGCCTCGGTTATGAAGCATACATTTTCCCAGCCACTGCCGTAACTATGGATAGATACTCATATTTGCCCTACATTTTTTCGCAAGAAGAGCTAAAAAGCATTTTTGCCTTATGCGACAGCTATCCTGTTTCCAATGTTTCTCCTAACAGGCATCTAATACTTCCACTTTTATTCCGCATGTTATATGGGTGCGGCTTACGGATTTCTGAAGCATTAAATTTAAAATTCACTGACGTTGATTTGAAGCTAGGGACGTTATTTATACGAGATGCGAAATTTGGAAAAGAACGGATTATTCCAATGGCAGAAAGCTTGACAGATCGCTGTCGTTTATATGCCGCTAATGTCCACAAATACGCATCCAGCAATCCATTCTTCTTTCCATCTCCGTTTGGAGGATGTTATGAAGAAAGCACTATTTACAAATTATTCAGAACAATGCTTTGGAAGGCTGGGATTTCCCATTGCGGAAAGGGCCCGAGGCTACATGATATTAG
>CAZZCN010000192.1:0-2247 GCA_964652975.1 uncultured Oscillospiraceae bacterium
CACGCAAAGTACTTAAAACATCTGAAGGAACTGATTTGATGGCCAGTATTTCGGCAAAGATTCGTCATGGTGCGAATGCTTATCTTAAACGCCAGTACACTGGTGTTGCAATGTTTTTTGCGGGTATGTTTATTATTTTGATGGCACTTGCACTAAACGGGTTTTTAACTATTTTTGTACCTTTTGCCTTTATTACCGGCGGTTTCTTTTCGGGTCTTTCAGGATTTATCGGAATGAAAATCGCTACAGCCGCCAATGCAAGAACCGCTGCCGAGTCAATGAAAAGCCTCAACAAAGGACTTCGCGTCGCCTTTTCGGCCGGCGGAGTCATGGGTTTCATCGTTGTTGGACTGGGATTGCTTGATATTTCATTCTGGTTTTTCTTTCTGAAATTCTGGTATGGTTCAGTACAGGTAATCAAAGATCCTGCTGTTTTGGCGCAGTCTATAACCTCTGCAATGCTGACATTTGGAATGGGTGCATCATCTATGGCGCTCTTCGCACGTGTTGGCGGTGGAATTTTTACAAAGGCCGCTGACGTTGGTGCTGATCTTGTCGGAAAAGTTGAGATAGGCATCCCCGAGGACGACGTAAGAAACCCTGCTGTTATAGCCGACAATGTCGGAGATAATGTTGGGGATGTTGCAGGAATGGGAGCGGATTTGTACGAAAGCTATGTTGGATCAATTGTTTCAACATGTGCCCTGGCAGTTGCTGCAGGCATGGGTTTCAAAGGAATTTCTATTCCAATGATTTTAGCTGCTGTAGGCATCCTGGCTTCAATAGTTGGTACGTTTTTTGTACATACAAAAGAAGGCGCATCGCAGAAAAATTTGTTGTCAGCTTTGAGAACCGGTGTGTGGGTCAGCGGATTCATTATAGCAATAGTTGCTTTCCCGATAATTTACTTCGGGCTTCAAGGTATTCCTGATCTTCCAGTACCTACGATTAATTTTTATTTCGCTGTCATATCCGGATTGGTTGCAGGTATTCTTATAGGATTTTTCACAGAATATTTCACATCGGATACATATAAGCCAACTCAAAGACTCGCTAATTCATCCCTTACAGGGCCTGCAACAATTATTATCGGCGGTATATCACTTGGTATGCTCTCCACGGCGATTCCTGTTATCATAATTGGTGCATCGGTACTTGCCAGCTTTTATGTTTGTGGAGGAGGAGTCGATTTTAATCTGGGTCTATATGGTATAGGCCTCTCTGCTGTCGGTATGCTTTCAACGCTAGGAATTACACTTGCCACCGATGCCTATGGTCCTATTGCCGACAACGCAGGCGGTATAGCTGAAATGGCACACCTGGATAAGGAAGTCAGACGCAGAACAGATGCACTTGATTCTCTTGGTAATACAACCGCAGCGACAGGCAAAGGTTTTGCCATTGGATCCGCTGCTTTGACAGCTCTAGCTTTAATAGCATCATATATAGCAGAAGTTAAACTTATTGACCCAGATATGAAAATTGATCTGACGATAACCAATCCTCCTGTTCTAGTAGGCTTGTTTATTGGCGGTATGCTTCCTTTCCTGTTTGCAGCATTGACCATGGAGTCCGTGGGTAGAGCCGCTCAGAGCATTGTTGTCGAAGTTAGAAGGCAGTTCAAGGAAATAGTCGGTCTTATGGAAGGCACAGCTGAACCCGAGTACGATAAATGTATTGATATCTGTACAAGAGCCGCACAAAGGGAAATGATCCTTCCCACCCTTATTGTAATTGTTGCTCCTGTTGTTGTCGGTTTTTTACTTGGAGTCGGTGGTGTGGTAGGGATGCTTGCCGGCGCCACGGTTACAGGATTCATCCTTGCTATAATGATGGCTAATTCCGGCGGAGCATGGGATAATGCAAAGAAGTATATCGAAAGTGGTGAACACGGCGGAAAAGGCAGCGAAGCTCATAAAGCTGCTGTTGTCGGAGACACCGTCGGAGATCCTTTCAAGGATACATCCGGTCCTTCGATCAACATTCTAATCAAGCTTTTATCAATGGCATCCATCGTATTTGCAGGGGTTGTCCTATCGATTTCATTGATAAAGTAGGGTGATGGTATGACTGAGTTGTTTGAGGCGTTTATGATTGTGAGTTTCGGGATTTCATGGCCGATGTCGATTATTAAATCGTATACTTCCGGTACTGCAAAAGGCAAAAGTCTTATATTTCTACTTTTTATTCTATTTGGATACTGCTGCGGTGTTATATCAAAGGTGGCCTCAGGCAAAATAACATATG
>CAZZCN010000193.1:0-2216 GCA_964652975.1 uncultured Oscillospiraceae bacterium
TCTGATCTCCCAAGTCAAATAATATACATCCTATTGCATTTATGCATTTATAAAATATTAAATAATTTCCAAATCTCTACTGTAGTCAAATGGCACCTTGCCTGTTAAAACAATTTTCTTGTTCTCATTTAATGAGTAAACCTCATTCGGGGAAATTGAAATCCTCGTGGTTCTTTCATTATAAATAAAATCTGTTTCCTTGGTTTCCTGGCTGATTCCGACAAGATGCTTCAAGTTTCCGTCATAATCGGTAACAATTCGGACTCCGCAAGAACAACTAAATATTATCTTTTCGTTCAAAATGCATAAAAACATTTTACCGTCGTTTTCTATTTTATATTCCTTGTCGAACCATTTTTGTGTATATCTATATGTATTTGACCCGTCTGCAAGTCCAGACCACAAAACATCTTCCTCTTCAATGTGCACCCCGAACATTCTTGAAATATATTCTAAAACCGACAAAGTAGTAGGTCCATAACCGCTATAACCTTCTTCATCCTCAAGTGATGGTTTGCCTGTAAACGGATCAAATTGCTGTGTGAATATGAATTTTTGGCTCGCGGCTTTAATAAGCTTCTCGCCAAGAAGACAAACCTCGGCAAAGTGTCCATAATTCTCCAAGGCTCTAATAGCTCTCTGATAGGTAAGTCCCTCGGGTTGTCCGCTCCAGTTATTGGTTTCTATATTGCGAAACTTACTATCATTTATAGCAATGGATGGAAGAGGCATTTCCGTCCAAAATTCATTCGTGTTTAATAAATGCTCCCTTAAAAAGTTGTCCGCCATATCCTGTTCAACCGCGTTAAAATACATTGCCTTAAGTGTGTTATGAGTTAAAACCTGCATTAATTCATTATTGTTGTCTCTGTCATAGCACGCATTGTTAAACCATAAATAATCTTTGATTTTCTCTCTTATCTTACGGGCTTCTTTTGCCCAGTATTCTTCCTTGCCGTTATCCAATATCCTGCTGATTTTGCTTAAAATAAATCTATTACAATGAGAATATCCCATAAAGTCCGAAGATTCAAATGGTGCGCAACCTGATTCGCAAGGTGGGATCTCTCCGCCGAAATAATCAGGAACACCTTCCAATCTGGATGAAAAGTCTTCTCCTGTATCCCATTTGCACCAGGATTCCAGGCAGCCATCCCCGTCTGAATCTCTGTATTTCCACAAGTATTCGTCGAACTTTTCTAATGATTTATATAATTTTTTTAGGTATTCATCATTTTGCCTTGCTAAAAAAAAGGTCAAGTATGCCGATGTTGCAAAAAAGCAGCCTTGTAACCAGTCATAATGACCCCTGCAAGTGCCGTTTTCTAATGTTGAAATCATCCCTGGCAATCTGCCGTCATCCCTTTGATATTTCATGAATATCTCATGGTTGTTCAATGCTATTTCAAGATTTCGTTTCCCGTACATTTCGCCGCCCATCGGCTGCGTTTCGAGCCATACATTAGGATATAGGACTGTCCCTTCAACCAAGACTTTTATACCGTCAAAAATCCGTATATTTCCTGTTAAGTTACTCTCTGCCTTATCAAATATTTTTTTTAGAATTGCATTTGATGTTTGAAAGTATACATCAGTCACTGATTTGCCTCACCCTCAAGAAGTAATTTTTCGTTAAAACGCTTGATTTCATTGCTTATATCTCTGATTTTCGGTATTATTTTCTCCCAGTACTCTTCTGCAAATGCATCCGTTAAATCCGCTAAACCAACTGACAGTCCATAATCGCTTTTCCAGGAATAGCAAATTAATCCTCCCGGATTTTCTGCTTTCATTAATAATGAGTAGCATCCTTCCAAGTGTTCAATAGCTTGCTGTTCTGTTTGTATAGACTTGATTTTAATAGGACATGCCACATACCATATGTTTGTATCTGGCTGTGATAAGGAAAGTATCCTCCTTGTTAAATGTTTGAACTCTTCTTCATAATTTAAATAATCCTTATAATGAATAATGGAGACATCGGTTACATATTCTAATATTTTACTTGTCAAATTCGGCATTTGTTTGAATTTATTATGCGATACTATTGTATTGTCTATTTCATATGCACTCAAATTAATCATAACTCTTGTATTTAAAACTTCTCTAAAATACTTGGTTACAATTATTATATCTTCCTTGTCGAAACGATTAATTAATGGCTCTTCAATGATAAATCCCAGCAAGTAATTCATTGAATTGGTTGAAATGCAAAT
>CAZZCN010000194.1:0-2110 GCA_964652975.1 uncultured Oscillospiraceae bacterium
TTTTAAAGGATCGTATTCTATAACCTTATATGTTTCATTAGTAAAATCAATGAAATAGTAATGGTATTTATCTTTTTTATCAAATAACCCATCCTTATTTGTATCTTCAATCGTTCTAAAAAAGTACTTTAAGTCCTGGATTATTAGTTCGCCACCTTTATATTCATGATAATCAATTGTAATTTTTTTAAAGTCAGAACCATCTATTTTACTAACATACAGTGATCCAATATCAGGATAATCCAATTTCCCGTCATGATTTAAATCCTTATCAATTACAGAATATAAAAGATATTGTCGGTTTATTTTCTTTGATAAATTCCTAAGATATTGAACGTTTGTTATACATACCATTTTCCCAGTCAGCAATCTCTGAGTCCTACTTTTTAGCTCTTCAAATACAAGGTTAGTAATACTTCCAGAAAAATAATCATTACTATTACTTTCAATTAAAAATTCACTATTGGAATAATCTCCACTTGAGTACGAGCCTTTTAATATTCCATTGTTTACTCTATCGCTTAGACTAACAAATCCAATTGGATGAATCAAATAATCAGTACTGTCAAAATAAATCGGAAGTTCGGCAATTAGAACTTTTGAAGTATCATTAACTAAATTTCTAATTGTCAACGAATCCTTTTGATTACTATAATCAATCCTCGGTTGTCTCTTTTCACACGATGAAAGAATCAACATAATTCCCAAAATACTTAATAATGTACGCATTTGACTTTTATATTATGGTTTACAACAGATGACGCTTTGGCATGTGCCGGATTTATTGTTGCTCAACTGTCTGCCAACGCAAATGTATATAAAGATTTCAAATGTTTCAACGAACACGCAGCGTAGCGAACTTAGCGAAGCAGTCTCATGACTGAAGCGAATAATAAAGCGGTCTCTTTAGCGCAGCTCAAAAAACTGCATTTGCAATAGCGTTTGTGCTTGTTGCACAACTCATTTTCATTGGATTTAATGATTTATAAATTGGAACTTGCTGATTTTTGGATCTGATAATCAATGTTTTGCGTTTTGATAGATTTGTCTTTATCATCAAAGTTCTGCGGATATTGAGTTGTGCAACAGCCACGTTTGATATGCACAGGTTATTTGTTGAAATAATTCTTAATGATCTCTTCATTGAGTGTTGTACTTTCAAAAATTCTCGGTTGTTTTGTCTGGCTGAAAAGAATAAAACTTCCAAAAGTGTAGTCTGCTGTCTTTCTAGTGTCCAGAAATATTGTCTCAGATTTCTCTGAACTGAAATAGCTAAAGTACCTTCTATTAACTGATTGTGTTTTGATTCCAAGTTTTTCAAGCAAGTCAGTTATTTCTATTGTACTCGAGTTAATGTCATCTCCATTTTCGACATAGTCTTGTCCAGAAGAAATAGAGTCAGACTCGAAGTCAGTCAACTGTAATAGAACTGCACAGTCACCAGAAACCTGAAAAATGTCTTTCGTTGCTGGAAGTCTTTTAATTTCCATGTCTTTCGTAGTTTTTCCCTCTAACAATTCTGTCTTGTTAGAAATTGTTTGCGATTCAAGAACTTTTCCAGTTGTCTTGCTGTCTTGAGACTGGCAACTTAAAAGTCCACAAACGAGTAAAATACTGATAAAATATGTTTTCATAATTGTCCTAAATTCTATGCCAAAATTTTTTTTATAACTAGTGCATAACAGCTGACGCTATGGCAAGTGCGGGAATAAATTGTTGCTCAACTGTCTGCCAGCACAACCTGTCCCGATGAAATCGGGAAATGTATGTAAAGATTTCAAATGGTTCAACGAACACGCATACACGTATTTGCTATAGCGTTTGTGTGTAGTGCTTTATTTTCAAATTTGTCATTTTATGATTATCTCAATCTCGCTGCATTCTTTGTCAGGTTCTGTCAAGTCATAAATTCTCAGAATTAGTTTGCCGATTTTTTCAGGAACGAACATGAAATCATAGTCGTTAAGTTCGCTTTTAAAAACTCGTCCATTATTACTGGTTATGGCAAAATTCTCTTTCTTTTTGTCTCCTATTTTCAGAGTTATCCAGTATTTTTCAAGAGTGCGAAATTCAGAAGGATTGTCTTTGATTTCAAATGTAAGTTTTTCTC
>CAZZCN010000195.1:0-2092 GCA_964652975.1 uncultured Oscillospiraceae bacterium
CAAACGCATCCCGGGGCAGATTTGCAAGATCTATTCCCATCGTTTTCGATGCCTCGCAGTCACCAAGAAATATCGCCGAAATTTCTCCATTTTTCTGATTTACAATTTTAAAATCCGCACCGGTGGCTTGATCAAGAAACATCTTTAATTCCTGTGCTGCAAATATGATAACAGGGCAAGGCTTTGTTCCGACCACAATCTCGGCGCAGGCTTTGCCGTTCTCCGCCAGCGTAATCATCTTCGACGGATCAAGTGCACAACGATGCCTGCCAGCTAACGGATCGTCATCGGCAGAAAGCAGGCAGGCAAACATGCTTAAGGCCAATGTGATCAAAACGGCAGTTCCGTTAGCCAACAATCTGAATTCTCGTTTATTCATGATATAACTCGTCCTTACTTTTATTTGATTTAATGTTAAGGAATTTCAAAGTTGCAAGTAGCTTGCGATCTCCGAGCGCAAAGGCGAATTTGTTTCTTGCGTTCGGAGAACGCAAACTACTAAGTTGCGGCCATCGGCCGCCTAACTTACGGAGACTCATTCATAATTATATGTGTACCCAGTGTTCCAGATATCCGCTATTACCACTGAGTCAATATGCAAATCTCCCCACAGGCAATTCGCGGACTTGTTATGCCGAAAATCAACAGCATTTTCAGTAGTTGTAGCTGCGTCTGTTTTAAAAGGATAAACGCCACCGCTAAACGACAAAGGATATCCCTCTTTGCCAACCCGAGTATCCTTTGCATCAACCAGATACATCATCTTTGAAGGCTTTTTAATGGTTCTTTGACGCTTCATATTATCTGCTCCTACTGCGTTCCAGTACATATAATTATTTATCCCATAACTATGATGATGGCAGGAATTGGTCGAAGGAAGATTTGCCCGGTATGCGTCCGAGGGACACCAGTATATTTGAGCCGCTGCGCAATTGTAACTCGCTTTCGACGGATTGATGTTGGTGTAAGGCTCAAGGCCTGAATAGAACAGGGCTGAACTGGCTTTACCGCCCGGGAAAAGATCCCCCCAGTCGTCTTGATACATGGAAACGGCTAAACCTGTCTGCTTGAGGTTGTTTGTGCAAATTATTTTTTTGGCACCCTCGCGGGCCATGCCCAAGGCTGGTAATAATAACGATGCCAGTATTGCAATTATGGAAATTACAACCAATAGTTCTACTAATGTGAACCTGAACGAGTTATGACTTTTTCTGCCTATCTTTCGACCTCCGATTACCGACCACGGATTAGCGACCCCGGACCTCTGCCTTCCGTCATCTGTCCTCCGGTTACAGACACCTGACCACAGACACCTGACCACTGGCTCATGGAACATTGTCGTCTTCATCCTGCACCTCTTTTCCTTAAGTTTAAAAATGAATATTTATTTACCACGAAAAAAATAAAACAAAATTCTTTAACCACTAATCCGCACTAACAAGAGACACTAATAAGAAATATGCGTTGAATGTTATTTTTTAGGAGAAAATATCATTCGACGCATGGTTTAGTTATTAAAGATCCTCTCTTCGTTAGTGTAATATTAGTGCCGATTAGTGGTGAACCTATTAACTTATTCTTTCGCATTTTCAAGACACGCTAAAACTGTGAACACCAACTAATTTTTAAGATTCGTAATTCGTAATTTCTAATTCGTAATTGAGTCATATAGTGCCGCCTATTTGCAGCATTGCCGGAACAGTATGATTTCGCTTTTTTTCACAATTAGTCCCATGGATTCTGCTCAAAAGTATTTCAGCAGCTTTTTTCCCCAGCTCGGAAGGATGTATATCAACAGTAGAAATATGCGGGTTTCGTATTGTAGAATACCCAAGCCCTTCAAAACTGATTATACCTACTTCCCTGCCCAGCGTAATTCCTTTCGCAACAAATTTATCAGCCAGCCGACGCGCAAAAGAATCATTTGGAGAGAATATGACTGTCTTGCTTCCTTTTGTAATATTTTCAGTTATTAATGAAAAAGTTTTCTCGTGCGGGGCAATATTGAAGTCAAAGCAGAAGATTTTTTCAGACGGGATATTATTTTCCTTTAATGATTGCAGGAAAGCATCTGTCCTTTCATCATTATTTG
>CAZZCN010000196.1:0-2028 GCA_964652975.1 uncultured Oscillospiraceae bacterium
GTTACTGTTCAGAGGTCAGCCAAAACCCTCTTCTCATAACCATATTTTAATTGTATTTTTATGCGAAAAAACCTTGTAAAATGCGGGTTTTTTCGCATTTTCTTATTGCATTTTTTATGGTTATGTGGTATAATAATCTCATAACCATATTAAAGGAGATTTTTATTTATGGCAATCATTTATCAACACGACAAACGCTCTGGAATCACTTATGCATACGATTCTAAATCTTATTATGACAAAGAAAAAAAGTGTTCTCGAGCCAAACGCACCCTCATCGGCAGAGTAGATTCTGACACCGGTGAAATTATTCCTACAGATGGCAGAAATAAACGTCAGCCAAAATCTTCTATTTCCGATATCATCGATAAAGACAAGCTGTTACAGCAACTCGAAGACGAAAATCGTCAATTAAAACTTCAGATTGCTGCTCTCAACAAGGAAATATCTCGTCTAAACAAACTCGCCTACAAATAACTACTGAAGGAGGTCCTTTTCCATGACTCTACAAGAAGCTCACGAACTTCAAAGGAGAGAACTTATGTCTCTTCGTGCTGAAAATCAAAGACTTAAGAAAGGGACTTTTCCTGCCGATGAAAAAGAATCTCTCGAAAGAAAAATCCGCCATCTGACTCAGGTCTGTAAAACCAATGACCGTCGCTATGCAGAAGCTCGCTCATTTTGGGAAACAACTCACAAATTGAACAGGGACCTTGAGATGGATATCATTGAACTAAAGGAGCATATCCACTCACTCGAAGCAGAGCTTGAAAACTATCGTTCACGCGCATTGCAATCGGAGGAAGAAGTTCGCGAATTAAATGGAACAAATAAAAAGCTTAATGCTAAGCTCAATAAAAGTTTTGAGAATTCTTCCTTACCCTCTTCAGCTCTACCTTTCAGAAAACGTATTACAAATAACCGCAAGAAAACAAACAAGAAACCTGGTGCTCAAGTAGGCCATATAGGTTCTTCTCGTCAACGCCTTCTTACAACAATACAACCAACCATTCTCCCAACTCCTCATGAATTTCTTGATAATCCAAATATATATCCAACTGGCAAAACTATTACCAAGCAGGTGATTGACATCCAGATAAACGTTATTGTGCGTGACTTTATTGCTGACGAGTATAGACACAGAATAACTGGTTCCAGAATGCATGCTCCATTTCCTCATGGAATTGTTAACGAGGTTAATTATGGATCTGGTTTGAAAAGTTTTGCTTTTCTACTCAACAATTATTACAATGTTTCCATTAACAAAACACAGCAATGCATATCTGACATTACTCATGGCATCGTTTCTATTTCCACAGGAATGATCAACTCTTTATCAAAGGATTTTTCAGTCAGGACTGAACTTGATAGAAAAAAGATTTTTTCTACCCTGTTACATTCCAACGCATTGTATTCCGATGCTACAGTCAGCAACATCAATGGCAGTCGTAAAGCAGTCATTCTTTGCACAGATAAGGAACATGTTCTATACCAGCACCTTGAACATAAAGGACACGCAGGCCTTAAGAATACTCCAGTTAAAGACTATAACGGAATTCTCATTCATGACCATGACCGCACTTATTACAGTTATGGTTCTTCCCATCAGGAATGCCTTGCCCATGTGCTCCGCTATCTTGTTAGTGCAATCGAAAATGAGCCCCATCTCAAATGGCATAAACAAATGCATTCACTTCTTCAAAAAATGATTCATGTCTCAAAGAAATACAAAAAACATCTTCCTAAGGAAAAGAAGCTTGCTTTCAAAAAAGAATACTTCGATATCATAGCACTTGCTGAAACTGAATATTTAGCAAATCCACCTAGCGAGTTTTTTATGGATGGCTTTAATCTGAAAAAAAGATTAAACAAATTTGCTGATTCACACCTTCTATTCCTCGAACAACCTGAGATTGATTATACTAATAACATCAGTGAACGCTGTCTCAGAAAATTTAAAAGAAAACAAAAGCAAGCTGTCGTTTTCAGAAGTACTTCTGGAGGAGAGTGTATTTGTAATGCCCTAAC
>CAZZCN010000197.1:0-2006 GCA_964652975.1 uncultured Oscillospiraceae bacterium
CACCTTTAAATGCCATGGCGGCGTTTTTGCTGTATGCAAAGAAATTGTTTTCGATGGTGATGCCGGAAATAGCAGCAGGGCTTCCTATCGAGAATCCCGGACCGTATGCAGCAGCTTCAATATCCGCTGTCGCATATTGGTTGTTGTTGATAAATTTGTTATTTCTGATTACAACATCCTTGGGAGCTGTGCTTTCATTAAAAATATTAACTTCAGAAAGCAGTGAAATCGGTCCTTGCAGAACGTTGCTGAAGGCATTGTTTTCTATTAGAACGTTTCTTGTCTGGCACAAAAGCCCTCTGTTTCTCTTGTTTCTGACCAGGTTGTTTTTAAAAATAAGTTTTGGAGTTCTTGTAATATTAGCAAGCGCATTGTTGATTTCAAGTCCTGTAGTGCCTTCTGCCACAGTAATCCAGTAACCGTCGTAACTGTCTTCAACCTTGGTTATTGTAAGGGATTTTATTACTTCCAGTGTCTGTATGTTGCTGACTTCGTATTTGTCGCCAACAGATGGCTTGAATGTACCCCACATGCCAAGCGGGCTCAACACCCTTAGTCTGTTTCCTGAAATTTCGCGGATTCTCATGTAATGTCCCCCGACATTTACCGCATCATCATGACTGTTTTCAAATGTCGAATTTGTTATAACTATTTCACCAGCGGTGTTTTTGAGGTGGAGAATATCTGCTGTACCTGTAAGGAGACGGTCTGTTCCGGGCTTGACGATTGCATTGAAACGGTTGAAGTATAGGTTTGTGCAGGTATATGCCTTAAAAGCCATTCCCGGGCTCGAGTACAGATTTACTGTCTCACATTTTAAATTCTCGCAATTTTCTACAATAAAAGTCTCCGAAAAATGCATACCGCTTGCAAGGGCGACCTTTGTTCCCACCGGTGCTTTCGTTACAGCAGTACCAAAACTCAGTCTTAGCTTGTTACTGCCTAGATATGCGACGTTCTTGATGCTTTTTACCTCGTTGTGATTATACAGGAAATTGCCGTTGTCACGCGGAAGGTTAGACCTTCTATCATATTCAAGGTACTCGATCACGTTGGTGTCAGCGCTAACCGTGTAACCTTTATTTACTGTTATTTCGGCTGTTCTTGCTATGTCGTCGAATGCTGTGACTGTGCCCATCACATAGGGAGGGATTCCCCAGTCGATATTCACTTTTGTGAGCAGGAAATTTTTGCATTTGACTATATGAAATCCCTTGTATCCAAGCGATCCGTTATAGAAGTAGATATTGGTGTCGGCGCCTTCAAGTGTGAGATTGTCAATTGAGTCGATAACTATTCCGAATCTGTTATCAAGCGCGTTGAAGCCTTCGATAAAGTCAATGTCTCCAGCCGGAAGAACAATTTTTTTGGTCTTGTCGGCAGGCTTTGATTTTGCAAAGGCAAGCGCCGCTGCAAGGGCTACTGTATCGTCCTTTTTGTCATTTGCTTTCACTCCATAGTCTGTAGCAATGATCTTGTAATCGACAACCGCCGGAGCACGGTACTTTATCTCATTATAGAAATCATTCCTGTTGATTCCCACTATAGAAGGGTTTAATAGACCTTCTATATAATTGGTTGCGGATTTACTCGCAGAGTTTGCAATGTTCGTCGGAAGAGGTGCTCTTGAGTATGTAAATTCTTCTTCGCTATATGTGTCATCTCCCCATTCACTCCCTGCATCAATACTCGACGCATCAGCTGAGCTTGAATCACTGAATATACTCTCCGCCATCGAACTCGCCGCACTATCCGAGCTCGCAGACGAAGAAGCCTTGCTTACTGGCTTTGATGTCACGACTGTGGGTTTTGGCTTGCAGCCTGACAGAACCAGTAAAACCATAGAGATAATCAAAATTATAACTGTCAGGCTTTTGTATGTGATTCTATTTTTTGCTCCTGAAATTATTGAATATTGTTCTTTCATAATAATTTACGGACCTTTCTGTCCTTCTGATGTATTTTCATCTAAAAGGGCATTTGTCATATTTTGGTTTAACATAATT
>CAZZCN010000198.1:0-1970 GCA_964652975.1 uncultured Oscillospiraceae bacterium
TAACTAATTTAGTTGTTATTATGGAGTTGAGATGCAGTTGCTAATAGATTCGATAAAATTCGCAATGGAAAATGGAGGAAATCCTCTTGTCATTATGGATGAAGGAAAAGATACTGTTGCTAGAGCTTTGGCTAAGGAATTTAAAGCCACTGTAATGATTGTTATGGATGATAGATCTGCCGAGTTGGCAGCTTATTCAAGTGCGATACCTGGAGTTATATTGTTTGACGGAGATACTGACAACAAGCAAAAAGACCGCTTTAAAGCGGTCTCAGACTGAAGACAAACAGGATTTCGGGATAATCGAAATCCTGTTTTCTAATATGATTAAGCAAAATTGAATTGTTTTTTGAAAACAAGGCAAAAAAAGCCGGAAATTGGCTGTAATAAGCCATATTTCTTTTTCCATTTTGCTAATTTTTTAAGATTCATACATGCAAATGTGAGCAAGACCTGCATTTTCAGTCTTGCTTTTCCTCGGTAATGGGTGTATCTCATTGCATGCTTTTCCTTTGCGTCAGCAAATATCCGTTCTATCGTTTGACTTCGCAAAGAATAGATTTCTTTGCCTATCGGGGAATGCCTGACATCTTCCGCACGTTCTATATATTCTTCCCAAACATGCCTTGTAACCACCTTTTGAAAATTGCTGCTTTCAGTACACTGTTTAAGATGTGGACAACTCTTGCAAATGTTGGGGTTGCTTTTGTATTCTCTGTATCCGTCTTTATTGGTGGTACTATATTTTAATATTTGGTCATTCGGACAAATGACACAATCGTAATACTTATCATAAACATATTCATATTTCTTAAAAAAGCCTTTCTTGGTCATAGGTCGCTTGTAGGGGGTTGATGGTAATCGGTTGCTGTCAAATATCTGTTTCATAATCCATGGAGTTTTGTACGCACTGTCCATTGCTACTGCTTCAATTTGAGGAAACCTTTCGACTGTGTTTTTGTAAAGTCCGTCAAACATAACACTGTCATGCACATTTCCTGCGGATACTTCCGCACCCAATACAAAATTATGCTTATCGCAAACTGTGTGGGCGGTATATGCAAATTCTACCTTGTGTTCGCCTTTATGAAACAATCCACATTCCGGGTCTGTGGTGCTTTGTTTGATGTTTTTGGTGGGTGGCTCGTTATCGTCATCATCATCTTTTAACGGCTTTTTGTTATGCTCGGCTCGGTCTTTGTTTATTTCCTCAACCAATTCCTTCTGATAATGCTTTGCTTCTATCTTTACAAGCTCATTTGTATATTTCTTGTTGTTTGCACTTGCCTTGATATGTGTTGCATCAATAAATACTGCACTTGCATCCACAAATCCACAATTGACGGCTTCAAGCAATATTCTTTCAAATATTTTCTCGAAGATATCGCTGCCCGCAAACCGCCGTTCATAGTTCTTCCCAAAAGTTGAAAAGTGCGGCACGGATTCCGTTAAATCGTAACCTAAAAACCAGCGGTATGCTACATTAACATCTATTTCCTTCATGGTCTGTCGCATACTTCTGATACCAAAAGTATATTGGACAAGGATGATTTTAAAAAGTACAACAGGGTCAACCGAGGGTCTGCCTGTTTCATCGGAATACAAATCCTTTACCTCATCATAGATAAAATAAAAATCAATTGCTTTATCTATATCCCTCAGTATGTGGTTTTTTGGAACCAAATCCTCTATACAAACTATACTTACCTGCTTGCGATGTTCATCTGCCTTTTTACTTAACAAATCACTCACCAACCCTTGATATTACTGTGTTTTTAACACTTTTATTATACCACATTTTGTGAGTTTTTGCAATTAAAAACAGTTGGTTTTGCAACAAAAATCCGCCTTAACGGCGGACTTTGTCGACAGTCTGAGCACCCAATGGGTGCTTTTTTCTGTCTATAAACTAAGATTTTAATACAATTTGGCAGTTTTATTTTATTAGGGTAAATTTGAATTCTGCTAAA
>CAZZCN010000199.1:0-1932 GCA_964652975.1 uncultured Oscillospiraceae bacterium
CTAACCAGTGATTTTTGGCAACTACTCCCAGAGCGATCGCAATATCTGGATACAAATCATATATTAAACATACATAGGGGAATTTTAATAATAAATGAGTTAAATATCCGGCTATTGATAAAAAAGGAGGTGCTGAAGTTAATAAAAATACGTCATTTTTACGAGCATTGGCGATAATATGCAAAAAAGCCCGCAATGTGAATAAAACACCATTGACAGCTTTCCCACGAATCCTATTAGACCATATCTGAGTAGATCGGGATCTTTGAACGCGAATATTGCCCAATTGCTCTAAGGCTGGGGCTTTAGCAGTGGTAAAAGCATACCCTGGTTGTCCTGTGAATACTCTAATTCTAATTCCTTGTTTCTCTAACTGTTTGACTAGTGGTCTGTCAAGCAAAAAATTGTGAATTTGAGAGAGAATAGAAGGGCTATTCACTATAAATCTGAGCAGATAACCTAAGAGAACTAATTATGCTTAAGACCTATATTGTCCGATTAAGTCAAGAAGAACGGCAAAACCTACAAGACTTGGTATCCACAGGCAAAGCAGCGGCATACAAAATTAAGCACGCCAATATTCTATTAAACATTGATGTTAATGGACAAGGATGGACGGATGAGAAAGCTGCTGCTGCCTTCAGTTGCCACCGAAACACAGTTGCAAATCTTAGAGAGCGATTGGTAAAAGAAGGCATAGAGTCAGCATTAAACCGCAAGCCCAGTAAAACGCCGCCTCGTCAAACGATTATTGATGGAGAGGTGGAAGCAAAACTAATCGCCTTGCGTTGTGGAGAACCACCTGCTGGTCAGGCTCGTTGGACATTGCGGTTACTGGCAGACATTGCGGTTGAGTTAGAAATTGTGCCAGCAATTAGTCACGAAACCGTGCGCCAAGTGTTAAAAAAAACGAACTCAAACCTCATTTGCGCCAGATGTATGTGATTCCACCAGAACAGAGTGCCGAATTTGTATCTAACATGGAAGATGTTCTGGAAATTTATCACCTGCCCTATGACTCCAAGTATCCGGTGATTTGCATGGATGAGCAACCTATACAATTGGTCAAAGAAACCCGCATTCCTCTACCAGCCAAACCGGGACAGCCAGAGTCGGTGGATTATGAATATGAACGCAATGGAACAGCCAATATTTTTATGTTTACAGAACCCTTGTCTGGGTGGCGTAAAACAGTCGTCAGTGAACGAAGAACAGCGGTTGACTGGGCAACAGAAATTAAGCACTTACTCGACAACGACTATCCCGATAGCGACAAAGTCATTTTAATATGTGACCAGCTAAATACTCACAAACTTGCCTCCCTTTATCAAGCTTTTGAGCCATCCATTGCCCGTTCTCTTGTCGAACGTTTGGAAATTCACCACACCCCTAAACATGGCAGTTGGCTCAATATCGCTGAAAATGAACTGTCCGCAATGACTCGGCAATGCTTAGATCGTCGGATTCCTGATATTGAAACTTTAGAACAAGAAACAACGGCTTGGTATATTCAACGCAATCATTCACAAAAATCTGTAGATTGGCAGTTCACAACCGCGGATGCCCGTATCCGTCTCAAGCGTCTTTATCCACAAATAGAAATCTGACAGACCACTAGTTTATACTCTTTTATTTCAATCAAACCTTGATTTAAAATAAGATAAAAATAATACAATTCATTTAGCATTTTCCAGAAATCAAATAACATAGATTTAGTTGTAATTGAAGCTGAACTAATCTCTATTTGAATAAAGTTAATTTTTTTATTCATAATCATTTGGTATGCACCTTTTAGTGCCAACAATTCAAATCCTTCGATATCGAGTTTTAAAAAATCAATCTTATCAATACTGTTTTTATTACAAAAATCATCTAATTTAATAGTATCCACAGTTTCATAAGGCAATGAATCACTTAAATTAGTAATCATAG
>CAZZCN010000200.1:0-1922 GCA_964652975.1 uncultured Oscillospiraceae bacterium
TGTAACTAATCAGTTTCTGTAAAATTAGGTGTTATTAACAATTTTCCCTTTGAAGTCAACATTTTTTGTTTTGTTTTTGGGTTGTTTTGTGAAAATGAACACATATGAACAATTATTATTTTAATGTTTGATAAATAGGCGATTACGTTCTTTGATTTATTGGATTTCAGGATTAGTTTCGTAGTACAGACTATGGAACCATCCGATAAAATAATCATTGAAGATCTGAAGCGCATCATTTTGATGCAGGCGCAGGAACTTGCTAAAATTCCTCTGCTGATTGCAAGAATCGAAGCTCTTGAACGTGACTTGGCGCGATACAAAACCAAGAAAGACAGCAACAATAGCTCTTTGCCCCCTTCGAAAGATGAGGACAGGCCGCAACGTACAAGTAGTCTTAGGGAAAAAGGAGGTCGTAAAGCAGGAGGACAACCCGGGCATGATGGCAAGACTCTGAAGATGACAGATAATCCGGATAATATTGTTGAACATCGCTCGTGTTTTTGTCCTGAATGCGGAAAGGATGTTAGTAGTCTGCCTTTTGATTTTTATGGAAAGAGACAGGTTATTGATATCCCAATCATTAAGCAGATAGTGACTGAACACCGGGTTTATAAGTGCACCTGCACTTGCGGAAAGGTTGTAGAGAGTGATTTTCCTGTTGAAGTTGACAGTCCTGTCAAATATGGCAAGAGCATTGAATCTCTCATTGGTTATCTTAGCGTAAGGCAATACCTTCCCTTTAAAAGGCTTCAGGAAATGCTCAATGATATCTTTGCTGTTCAGATAAGTGAAGGAGGCCTTCATTATTTGTTGAAACGACTTGCTTCTAAAGGTGTAGATGCCTACGAAATGATACGGCAGAATGTATTGAACAGCGGAGTTATTGGCACAGACGAAACGGGTGTGAAAATCAACGGCAAGAAACATTGGTTCTGGACATGGCAAAACAACCGGGCCACCTATATTGTTGCTTCTGACAACCGGGGCACAACTACGATCAATGAAAACATGAGAGGAATCTCCAGAAAAGCAGTCCTTGTTCATGATTGCTGGAAGGCTCATTTTCAAACCCCGGTAGGCAACCATCAGATTTGCACGGCTCATCTTGAACGTGAGACCAAATACCTTGAAGAGCGGTACAAAGTGGATTGGCCGGTTAGATTCCGGTCTATGCTCAAGGAAGCGCATAAACTTAAAAAACAACTTACGCCTTCCCTCTATTACAATCCTAATCAACTCCGATCCGACCTGGAAGATCAGCTGGAGTGTCTGTTGAAGGAGACGTTGGACCCAAAGCACAAAGAGTTGGTCTCTTTTCAAAAGAGACTTGCAAAATATCGTGATCATGTCTTTCCCTTTCTCTATCATCCAGACGTACCTCCTGATAATAATGGTTCGGAAAGAGCCATCCGGAATGTTAAGGTCAAACAAAAAATATCCGGACAGTTCAAAATACTGAATGCTGCTGAAAACTTCGCCATCCTGAGATCCATAATAGATACTGCCATAAAAAATAATCAAAATGTGGTAAGAGCTTTAAGTGTCATCGCCGCTTATAAAAGAAACTGATTCATCCTATTACTATTAACTTTAGGCACTCTAGGCACTCCAAACTCTAGGCACTGATTAGTTACAAAATTTTTAATGATGACATTAATCATGTATTTCAAAATTGGTTAATCGGACTTTTTTTTCGTAAATTTATGCTAAAATTTCGAATTTACTAATATATTGATACACAATGGAGTTATTAGATCGCATCAAACAAAATGCCAGGAAACATAATAAGCGTATTGTGCTTCCGGAGGGTTATGAAGAAAGAACAATTAAGGCAGCAGACATTGCAATACAAGAAGAACTGGCTCAGATTATTTTGATTGGGGATCCTGAAGAGATAAAATTGCACGCAGAGAAGCTTG
>CAZZCN010000201.1:0-1901 GCA_964652975.1 uncultured Oscillospiraceae bacterium
TAATATCGTTCTTAGGGGGTGGTCAATTTGCTCCGGCGTGGGTTGACCATTTTGAGGTTCTTCGTCACATTTGGGGACGCACAAAATATTACAAATATACTGCATAAATAATTGATAGTCAGATAAATATGTTCATTTTATCTTGGCAATTCGGTAGGTATTTATTATCTTCAAGTAATTTAAAATCAATTACTTATGAAAATAAATCGCCTTATAAACCTTCCAAGTTTCTGTATTAATGACATTGAACATAAACTTGGCAAAATCAGTATTTTTGCTTCAATCAAGTCCTATCGATCCAAATGCCCCAACTGTGGCCATCCCAGCAGCTCTGTTCATGATCATTACCATCGTAAGATAACAGATCTGCCCGTATTTCAAAATTCGACAATTCTCTTTTTAAAGACAAGAAAATTTAAGTGCAGGAATTTTTCGTGTCCCCGTAAAGTGTTTTCTGAGCAGACTTCTCATATAAAAAGATACTCACGTAGGACTATCCGGGTATCGCAGTTATTAGATTCATTGTCAATAGAACTAACTGGAAAACATGGAAGTCAGTTATCAAAGCTACTATACCTTCCAGTGAGCTGTTCTACCGTCACTCGTATTGCATTTAAGCAAGAACTTCCGGTAATAAAACAACCTGTCATCCTTGGTGTGGATGATTGGGCATTTCGAAAAGGAGTGAATTATGGAACGGTGCTGATCGATATGGAAACTTCCAGACCAATTGATCTCTTATCTTCACGAGATAGTGCAAACTTAAAAGAATGGCTTAAAGAATATCCTACGGTTAAAATAGTGACTCGGGATCGTTCTGGAGCATATTCTTCAGCCATTAATGAAATTTGTCCGGATGCTATTCAAGTTGCTGATCGGTTCCACTTGCTAATGAACCTTTCTGATGCCCTTGATAAATATTTTAAAAGTATCAGAAAGGAAATACGCCAGGTAATAACAGATAAGACAGACGAAATATTATCATTATCTGCCAATGAAGGCCAATGCAATAGCACAGACGTTACAAACTTTCTTGCTGTACAAGTTGCGTCAGAATCTAAAGAAATCCAGCTTGATCAACGATTAGACACATTTAACAAAGTCAAAGAATTTCAATCGAAAGGAACTCCTTTGAAAAGGATCTCAACAATTTTAAAAATCAGTCGTAATACGGTACGCTCTTATTTCATTCAAGAAACCTTGTCTCCCAGGATTCACCCAAGATCTGTCAACATAGCTCTGTTTTCAGATTATATTTTGTCCCGGTTAAATATGGAAGGTTATAAGAAGAAAGACATTTTTGATGAAATCCTTGGGCTTGGTTATAATGGTGGCCACACGCAGGCCTTCTGTTATATCAATAAATTGAAACTGGAATATGGCCTTACAACCCTGGATAGCATTGAGGTTCAGCAGAAAATTTTACCATATGTCAAGCCATTAGATTCCAGGAAATTAGCCAAATATATCGGAGGATCAATCTCAGACATTGAAGATCCCGATGAAAGAAGCTGTATGAAAACATTAATTGCAAACTTACCGGAACTTCAAATTGTCAGAAAATTGGTCCAGATATTTCGGACCATGATCAAGCGAGGTTGTGGCAATATAACAAGATGGATAGATTTTGTTAAAAAATCGAAGCGAAAATTATCCGGACTGAAATCATTCGCCTATGGATTATCCAGAGATATAAAAGCTGTTGACAACGGAATACGATTACCTTGGAGTAACGGAACAGTTGAGGGACATGTAAACCGGATAAAGAGCATCAAGCGTCAAATGTATGGCAGGGCCAGTTTTGAGCTGCTGCGTAGGAAAGTGATACTGTCTCAGCGTGGGTAACCGTCCCCAAATGTGACGAAGAACCAGTTTGCTCCGGCGGAAGGTGATTTTTTACT
>CAZZCN010000202.1:0-1862 GCA_964652975.1 uncultured Oscillospiraceae bacterium
ATCTCGTTATACTTAGTTTCTAACTGATTTATTTCATCTTCAGTCAATGCACCAAATTCCTTTTCTCTCGCTCTTTTTGAGAGAATGCCATTATTTTGATCCAAAAACCTCACAAGAAGGGCAACCATTTTATCAGGCATTTCAAATTCATCATCCACAAAGCGTTTGAATTCATCGTATTGTGCGAGATATGTAACTTCTGCCGGAATAATATTTTCGATTGTATCGATTACACAGTCATAAAGGAATTCTGCCTGAAGTGTGGCATCAAAGTATCTGTAATAATCAATCGTTTCATTTAATACTTCTATGTTATGATCCTTTGTTTCCTGCCATTCAATAAAATCAAGAAGTGGATGAGAATATTGTTCCAACACAACCCGATAGTCGTCAATATGGTTAAGGATGGAAGCAGAAACAGGAAAAATTATGCCTTGCTGTGAGAAATGTTTTTTGGCCAGGGTATGATGAATTAAATACCGGTGAATTCTTCCGTTTCCATCTTCAAATGGATGAATGAAAACAAATCCAAAAGCAACAATGGCCGCTGCCAGCACAGCATCAAATTCACTTCGTATCAGAAGGTTGTTTGTTCCTGTTAAACCATTAATCAATGATTCAATATCTTGCCATTTTGCTGAGATATGTTCGGGTAAAGGTTCACCTGTGGTTCTGTCATGTTCACCTACAAAGCCTCCTTTTTTGCGAAATCCCATCTCAATAAACCGGGTATTTTCGATTACTATTTGTTGTAGTCTGATAAGTTCTTCAATACTTAAATTTTTGGTTCCGGCTTGTCCAATAGCCTGTCCCCAACGTATAGCACGCTTGGCTTTCGGGCTTTCTCCTTCTATCGTAAATGAAGCTTTTGAATCTTTTAATAAGAGAAATGAAGATGCACGTTGTAGAATATCTTTGTGTACTTCTTTGAGGTACAATTTGTTTTTTTCAGAAAATTGAGTTTGAATATATTGTTCGAGCTTATTGGTTTTTCTGATTAATGGACAAAAATCTGGTGTGCCAGGGAGATTGTTAATTACCAAATGGCGGGATGATTTTTCTCCTTCTATTGCATATTGTAGTTTTTCATCAATCAAAGGAATATAACTTTTCCGGGTAAGGTCTTCTTTTCCATCTAACTTTTTACCGTTAATCCATTCTGTCAGAAACCAAATTCTCCTGCTGTACTGGCCGGTAGGTTCTATGTTAACAAGTTCAACTAATTGTTCTGTTGCATAATGGTCAATTAGCTTTCGATATACCAGAAGATTGATTCCTTCATATTTGAGAGCAAAAACCAAATGTTTATATAGTGCTTCAATTTCTGTCAATTCAGAATTATCTTCAGGTAAATATGATTTTGGCAGGATTTTCCACTCATTGGTTTCGTAGTTTTTATTTTGAGTGCAAACAAGAGTAATTTGATAAGGAAAGGGAATTTTAAGTCCTAACTTATCGATTATTGCAGAATATCCAACAATATACCCTTCTTCCGGACATTTTGTTCCATGAAAAACAGGTGTTATTTGAGAAAAATGAGCGTTATTCTTCATTTTTGAAAAAATTAAGTGCAATGTAAAAATAATATGCGTGCAGTACAAGAAAAATGAGCGCTAAGTCACAATATGTAATAATATCGGGTGTAAATAGTGATTGAGTTTTCGAATTTGTTAACCGAATTGTTCACCTCAATTACGGTTTTACATGGTTTTGTTTGGTATGGATTAAAATAAAAAAGCACTGATTTTCAGCGCTTTTTTATTTAAATGAAATGTGAAAAAGTGGAGCTGAGGGGAGTCGAACCCCTGTCCAAACGAGGAAGCCACAAGCTTTCTACATGCTTATCCCCAGACTTGTTTTTC
>CAZZCN010000203.1:0-1847 GCA_964652975.1 uncultured Oscillospiraceae bacterium
TTGTTCCAGCCGTTCCTGCTTAACTCAAGGGAGGCTACTTTTGATACATTCATCGCATAAGGTGCAAAGGGGATTATATTTCCCTGTGTTTCAAAAATATCGGCATATACTTTTCCTGCGGCGAAGTTGGTTATTATATCGCTTTGGAAAGTGCTTGGTATGACGTTGACAACCTCGATCTTGCAGTTATAATCTTTTGAAATCTTAGTAAGTGCCTCAGCGGCAAGCACCTGCATCGGTGGAGATCCCGAAGTGACCTTCCACTCGTTCCAAGGTGATGCAAGCTTGATTGTGACCCCTCCCAGATTTGTGATCTTTTCGTAAAAAACAGCCGTCTGTGTAAAAGAGTTGTCCGTCTTGCTTACGACATTGCCGGAAGATGCAGCCGAACTTGATGTCTTGCCGGGCGTTACTGTCGGAGTTGCTTTTGCGGTGGAAGTTGTTTCCGAAGAAGCCATTGAGGAAACCGCGGAAGAAACTGTCGAGGAATTAGCCGAACTTTCCACCGACCCGGAAGATGAACTATTGCCGCCAGGCTTGCATCCAGCCGTAAAAGTCATGATCAACGACAGGGAAATGATAATTATACCTGATCTCATTTTAATTTTCATAAATCTCATCCTTTCATTTGCTTTTTTCATTAAAGAAAAAGTTAGTGCTTAAATTTAACTGATTTTGCTGTACATTAAATACCTTGTTATAGGTGGTCATAAATTTTATTTCATCGCCTTCATTTACTGTAACAGTGTCACCGAAATAGTCTGTATTGTAATGCTTTGCATCAAATGCAAATTTTGCCAGTACCTCGTCATTCCTCATTATGATAAAAATCGCACCTTCTCCGCCCTGCCAGTTGTCCTTCCAGTTGGGTCGCGAATCAAAAGTGATCGTCCCATCTGACGGCGCCTCCCAGGTAATGCATGCATACTGGTCGGATCCGGTACAGAAAAGGTTGTCGGTTATCCACCCTTGAGTACCTATATCATTAGGATTTGCCTTATAACCCCAGACATATTCACCCCAGTTAAAGGTCTTTGCGATATCCGAGCGCTGCATCAGAACATAGTTATCGGTTTTAGGGTTGTAGGAATAATAGTAAAAATTATCCTTACCCTGCGTGTCAACCACCTTGGCCAGAGAGTAGAAACTTGCACCTTCGGGCATCCTGTCTGCCTTAGGGAGTGCATTCTCGCCCGTACTGTATGGCAATGAAGTATTCTGGTTGATTGCATATTCATAGATTTCACTTTGCAGTTTAAGCGCATCATTTTTTCTCAGAACAAAGACATAGTCATTTTCGCTTGGATTTTCCGGCTTCGGAAGCTTTAGAACGCCTTTTCTGTCAGGTCTCAGGCTTTTGGATATCGTGGTAAATCTTCCGCTTTGAGTGTTAAACCAATACGCACTGTACTTTGAATTTGGAACCAGTCCCTTGGCCACGGGAGTAAAATCAGGATATAAGCCATTGTTGTCTTTTATGCTGTTCATCGGGTAATAAATCAAAAGCCACTTTTTGTCATCTGAACTTTTTGCAACCGGCTGCAGAATATCCTCCGGTTTACTGACATAATTAAAATTCACTATGGCTCTGTCAGGCTTTAGCTTCCACCAGGGCAGGGAGGTGAAGAAATTCTTCATATATGGCATCTGTACGTTGCCTACCAGCTTATTGAGAGCCTTGTACCATGGTGTTGGAAAACGACCGTAGGTCTGCTCCATATCCTGTGTGTTCCAGGTGGACTGCCACCCGCCTTCTGCACCATATGAGTATCCGAAGCTTCCGTTCATAATCGCTAAATATGCGATTTCCCGCGTCTGGTTTGTAGGAACCTCCCACATATCCTCAT
>CAZZCN010000204.1:0-1809 GCA_964652975.1 uncultured Oscillospiraceae bacterium
AGTGGCCCATTTTAACCCGCCCACACCTGGCCCATTTTACCCGCCCCGTGACAATCGGCTTTACGACAAAAATAATCTTCAATTCCCCAGTGCCTGAAAAGGTGGTCGCAAAACACCGCTGGGTCAACATCTGGTAATCTGAAATTCATGTCTATGAAGCGATGGAGATAGCCTTCAACGTCCATATCTTGCCCATAGACGCATTTTATGGAGTGTCCGAGTTGTTCCCGGTCAATACCCAGAACAAAAACAATATTTTGTATATTAAAAATATGCTTAATCCGTTCTAGGAGTTCAATCGCAAAAGTAGGACGGCATCGGTCGAGCTCATCGATTATGAAAACCAACGGTAACTTTTTGCCATTAGATGCAGTTTCTTGAATCGCTGAGATGATTTCTTGCTTGAGTTTCTGAATATTTACCCTTGCCTCATTATATTCATCAAAAACATTTTGGGACGTTTCCATTCCATTTAAGTCAGCACAACCGCCAGTTATTGCTTTGATTGCAATATTCGCCCCTGCTTTTATAAAGGGCATGGCGTATTTAGCCACGGAATCCCATTCGTGTCCCATATATTCTTTTAATTGACCAATTATCGCAATCAGAGGGTCATTATAATAATCATCTTCCCATGCGTTGAAATAGATAGCTGAAAAACCATTCAATCTCAAATCCAGTTGCCATCGTTTCAGCATAAAGCTTTTTCCGCTACCCCAGCTGCCATTCAAGCTAAACACCATATAATCTGGCAACCCCACAATAAAATTGGTCAAGGCATCTGCTAACTTCTTTCGGTTAAGTTTATCATCAGCCCAAGGATTGTCTTTATCAATATCTATTTCTGTCGATTTGAATTTCAGCGAGTTGCTCATCTTGTATTCCTATTTGTCGAGTAGAATGTAAGTTTACGGTACTTCTCATTCGATTTCTATTTTATCTATTTCAGACATAATCCTGTCTGTTTCTGTTAAAGCAACTATTATCTTTTGATAGTGTAAAATATCGTCAAAATCTAATGTACGGTCTTTACGGTCTTTCAGCCATTTCTGAGCAGGTTGATAGCCTCCAATATAAAAATTCCAAGCCATTTCTGGAACATTGGCGAAATACTGTGTTTCATTGATGTAAACTTTACCATGTTGATATTTTATCTTATTTACTACGTTGCTTCCGTCTATTGGGTATTGGGTAATATATTTTTCTACTGTTGGGCTTTCCAGTAAATGTATCTGCCTCAGTTCACCACCCAATTTTACCAATTGCCCAAAGGTGGCTGTATCTTTTGGATACGGAACTCTAGGAAAGTCTATTTTCAGGAACTCTTTGTATTTCTCTCTATAGGTTACCGAATGCAAAACGGCATAAATATAGTCAAAAATATCAATAGGGGCAAACGTGTCTTCGGTCGTTTCTTTCTCGCTGGTAAAAGTTAAGCCTAAAACCTCGGCTATTTTACTTACAATTTCGGGATTAAGATTGGGAGTTCTTTCGATTGTTTGCCAGATTGTTTGCTGGACATTACTCAAGGGGTAAAGGTAAAGAGGGAAAGTGTATCCGTTGTCTAGTGTAGAAATAACAGACTTATCAATAATCAATTTGGTTATGCCAAATTTACTTAACACATTATTTCTAATACCTTTCAAACTTACCAAGCCAATATTCTCCTTGTCTATAAAATTCGACATAAGTTTTTCTCTTGCACGCTCAACTAATTTTGTATCATAATTTATGTAGCGAACATCAAATAATCTATAACTAAAGTTTTCCTGTTTTTTTGAACCTGTCTACCGAACCTGAGTCTAACAT
>CAZZCN010000205.1:0-1796 GCA_964652975.1 uncultured Oscillospiraceae bacterium
ATTCGCACCCAGGCTTTTATTAAAAGTAAACATGCAGGCAGTATTTCAAAAGATAAAACGGGCGTAACTATTCAGTGACTACTTTGCATTGAGCGATGAGTCTGATTATCTCGAAGGGGTTCTGATTATTCTTAACAGCTGTATCAATTACAGATCGGATTGTAGCATAAATTTCTGCCCCGGCATCGGATTTAAAAAAACCACTGATTTTTTGTTTGACCTTAAAATTTCGGATAGTCCTTTCAGACCCATTGTTATCTGGTGGAATATCTTTGTCCAGAAGAAAGTTAAAAAGATGATCTGAGTATTTGACCATCCTTTTCTGGAAGGCAACCATGTCTTTTAAGTCTTTGTTGAGTGGCTCAGCAATCAATTCAGAAAATGAGTGGAGTATTTCTTCCACGTTATCCTTTGTCTCTTTGTTATCCCTTCGTAAATCGAGCGCTTTGGTTATTAATTGAGACACCCGATTTGCCCAGGTCTCATTTTGGTATTTTTCTTCGAAGTGAGTCAACTCCCTAAGCAAATGTGCCGTACAAAGTTGGTGTTTGGCTGCATCTGTCTTGAAATAGGATGTCCAGCAATCGGTAACCAAAATATTGTTTCGCAGCCCTTCCGGCATCATATCCTTGATGGCATCGTAACCTCTGTTCTTATGTACTGTAATATAGGTCGCCTTGTTATGTTGAAAAGTCCAGGCCCAACGGTTTTTACCATTGATACATACACCGGTTTCGTCTGCGCCTATGACCTTATTTTTCAAGACATTCTGCCTGATACTTTCATAAGCAACGGAAGCTTTTGCTTTCATTTTGGTCAGGATATAGTCAACACCACCCGTGCTAACTGATAGACCGAATAGATTGGAAAGAAGTTCGGCCAATCGCTTAACTGGTAAGTACTGTCTAGCGCTTAGATAAGCAGTCAATGCCTGTACGTTCTCGCCATAACTTACCGGAGCACTAACCCCCGTTGGAAATGAAGACAGGTTGAGTTGTCCACATTTGCAACACTTGTTAAATACCTGGTGTTCGGTGACAACCGGCACGATGGGCGGGATATCTATTACTTGTCGCTTGCCAATGAAAATGGCTGGGATTGTCAATAAATCTTCGCCACAGCAAGTGCAGTAAGATGGACAATGCGTTTCAACGGTATCCGGATTTGAGACCATCTTTAAAGTGGTTCCATCATGTCCGAATTGTCCTCCCGGTTTCTTTCCCGATGACTTTCTTAAACTTTGGGTCTTTGGTAATTTAGGAAAATCACTTGAGGGTGGCTTGCTGCTATTTTTACTGTTCTTGGGATTTTCATATCCTGCAAGACGACCTTCCAATTGATTAACTTTAGTTTTTAGACCTCTGTTTTCAATCTCCAGGCGATTAACATATGCCTCGAGATTGTCAATTCTCTCGATTAGAACTTTGATTAATGTGTCTATGGAAGCTGGTGTTGTCATATGTATACAAAAGACAACAATCAATTCATGAAAAACAAACAATTAAGGCATTAGTTATCAGCTCACACCGATCATTTTTGTTAATATCATCTGAAATTCCAATTATATCCTCACGAGAATCAAACAGAGCAAAATTAACCCCAAAATCAAGCTATAACAAATTGTAGAACGTCAAAGAACTTCTTGTATAGAATCAGATATTGATAGCTTTACAAAGATTACTTGCTATATTTATCACTGAATAGTTACGAATCGAAAATCATTGGTAAACAACTCTGCATCACGTGCAAAAAAATTGTCGATAAGCTAAACAATAGTTGCTATTACCTTATTTCAT
>CAZZCN010000206.1:0-1777 GCA_964652975.1 uncultured Oscillospiraceae bacterium
GTATGGGATTTGCGTTTTCATCAGCCTGGTAAAATATTTTTTTCAGCAAATTATTAAACTGATTATTCTTCTTCAATTTGAACATAGCAGGATGCATGGAAGGGTGGTAGCCATGAATTGCTGGAACCTTGGAGTAATATTGTAAGTTAATTTTAAGTCCGTCATCATTGCGTTCATTCTCAACAATATCAAATTGGTTATGTTTTGCCTGCTCAATTCTTTGAATAATATCTACTGCTGGCTTGTTACTGTAAAAAATAAGGGAAGGCGCTAGCATGGCTATTTCTGCAGCTGTCAGTAATGTTAATATGCAAATTTGGAACACCGGTATTTCCCTTTGTATTGCACGTGTATTCGCCTCTTCCTCATTTGCCTTGCCCATTTTATAAATATTTATATTGCCTGGAGATTGGTTTCTCCTATAGACATATATAATCAGGAGAATGAAAATGAGAAATGTAAACATCTGAGGATACGTCAGATACTTTCCGTAATTTGCTTCCATCGACGGATAGAGCAAATATCTACTGTAATTCGCATCTTCTGTTTGCAGAATGCCAAAAAGAGCATAAAGAACGATAAAGAAAAATGGATATTTATTGCCAAATTCTTTGTTTTCATAAAAATACATCATGCCTATGCACCCTAATGTCACAACGAAAAAATTAATTAAAGTGACATTCCAGCCATGATATTGCACTTTATGCAAAAACGGAATCGTGTGAGTCATTAGAATTGCAATCGTGTGATACTCGCTTAGCATGGCAGAAAAAATGACAGTTGTTGCTATTGCTATCAATACTATGTTTTTGTTCCGTTTATATTGAGTGCATGCATACATGGAAAAGAAAGTCATGAGAGAACCGCAGTACAGTAAAGCAATTCCTCCCATGTATTGATCCACTAGGAATGTTGGAATTTGATTGGGAAACAACATCGTATAAATAGTCGAAAACTTCAGAGCTCCATGAAATGGGTTAAAATTCCCTTGGCGGATCTGAGAAAAATCAAAATGCAGATAATGATAGGTTTCAAGAATAGCGAAATTGAAAATCATTAAAAACAATATGAACCCAATGCACGCATATCCTATTGACTTTATGATTGACCAATAATCTCTTTTTTTCAAATAATCGGAAGATAGCAGAAATTCAATAACGCAAAACGTTATGACAAACTGTAATTGAATTATATTAACTCCCAGATAACCTGTCGTAAACATAATCCAGAGAGAAATTGCCGATATGCCAATCCCAAGCCGTTTCTTTATTAAAGCAAGTTTAAATCCATAAGCAAACCAAATCATCATGCTGGCGGAAACAAGGGCTTCAAAGTTGATAGGGGTTTGCACCAATAGGCAGAAAGATAATGAATAGCAAAAACAACCAAATAAGGCTATATAATGATTTACATATGTTTTAAGCCACAAATACATTCCTGAAAAGCACAAAATATGCATGAGCAGTATTTCTATCAGAAAAGTCTTGATGGTGTATACACCAAAAAGACTTAGGAGCAGTATAATAGGTGAAAAATTACCTGCCATATAAACAGATGTCATTGCATTACCACCGTGAATCCAGTGATCCCATAGCGGAAAAATACCATTGTTAATGGATGTGCTCATGAGTACCCTCAGGCTATAACCCAAGGTGAGATTATCGTGATAGATAGGTGTGCTGCTTAAGATTTTAGTGCTGCAGATGAATATTGTGATGGAAATCGTCAGAACAATGAAAAAGTAAATTCTATCAATCAATTTATTCATTATATTATT
>CAZZCN010000207.1:0-1731 GCA_964652975.1 uncultured Oscillospiraceae bacterium
AACGTTTATCCCGCTCAAAACGGATTACAGCATGGATATGCCGATGCCATTTATGACCTTAATTCAGTGGGTAAAACCAATTATGAGAACTTTTCAGGATTCAAAAAGTTGCGAATGATTTGGAAAGGTATCAACCCGGACAGTAGCAGAGTCAATTTAAATGTATCCATCTACAATAATTCAGACAGCACATGGTATAATCTCGGGACTATTGAAACAATGAATACCGACAAAACGGAAACAGGGTTTGATTTATCAGGACTATCATCAACACAACTCTCAAGTATAGCCAAAATCAGATTTAGAACCTTCTCAAAGGATATTGGTAACGGAACAAACGGAACAAGTTATCAGAAAAATTATTTGTATTATTTGGATTTGTATAATTCAGATACAGAAATCTCATCTACATGCGTTTCAAATATGAATGTCAACAGTGAGTATCTAGGAAATGTAATGATGAGTAGATTCGGACCATATTCAGCTAGTGGTTTTTATGATTCAGATGATAAAAAATGGAAGTTGTGGTATGGTGCTGCTTTTCCGGAGGATATCTGCTCGGATGTTATATACTATGTTGAAACAAGCGACCCACAAAAAGGGTGGTCAGTGCCTTTGAGATTACAAATTACCAATAATACAGGACTCCCGTTACAACCATATAACAGAAGTCCGGGTTATGGGGGAGATCCCGCAGTAGTAAAGGTTAATGGAACATATTATATGTATTTTACTGCGGTATGTTTAGCACCAGATGGGATAAACTGGTTTGGTAAGATATATGTTGCAACTTCGAGTGATGGCATTAATTATAGTCTGAACCCGCATATTGTTATCGGCTATATTGATGGTGGTCAGTATGAATATGGAACTGGTTCACCGAGTGTAGTTTATAAAGACGGTAAATTCTATATGTATTATTTTACGGTAAATGTGAGCCCTGAAGGGTGTTACAGAATGGAGTCTACAGACGGTATTAACTTTGACTCAGCGGTTTACTGTAATCAGCCTTATGTCATGGATGTAAAGTACGTTGATACCATAGGGAAATGGGTGGGAGTCTATTACAGCGAACAAAATCAAGAACAATATCCACAAGCCGCAGGAATACGAATAGCTTTTTCCGATGACGGTCTTACATTTACAAGGGGTTCACTTGATTCCCAAAGAATAGCACAAGATGATACATCTATTATAAATCATAATCCCGGTTTTATAGGCGACCAATATGGGCATGGGTTTAATACGATGTTTATAACATACGGTGTTAATGATTTGCCATTATCATTTACTGTACCAATAATGGAGCAAGCACTACAAATGGATACAAGACAATTAGGGTGGTCAAGAGCGAGTTTTGATAAACTAATTTCAGAAGATTCGTATTTAGAACCAAACATAATGAAGGGTGATGCGAATGGGGATGGCTATGTAAATATTAGTGATTTAGCAGAACAAAAAAAGCATCTATTGAAAATTAAGAATTTAGAGATAATTTATCAAACTTCTTCGGATATTGATGGAAATGGCAAAATTACTATCAGTGATTTGATATTGTTGAAAAAAATGATATTAGGAATATTGTAGATAAAGCAAAAAGTAAAGCAAGGATTGAATTCGTAAACTATTTCACGAAGTCTTCTCTTGCTTTATTAATGAAAACCGCCTTATTGAGACTACCAATTATGATAATCACCTTCATCAAACATTTTAGCTTTTTCCTTGTATTCC
>CAZZCN010000208.1:0-1725 GCA_964652975.1 uncultured Oscillospiraceae bacterium
ATACATCGTTTACAACAGTCTTGCTGACTGCAAAAGAGTCAATCGGAATAATTACCAGGCCTTTGAAGTTTAATGGCAGCGTGTTACCGATAGTTTTAATCACTGCTCCTGATTTATTATCCGACAAGTAGTAAATATTCTCATTTGGCTTTACTGAAAATTCATCCTTGTCCTTATCTATAATCTTTAAGTTTAGTTTTGTATCATCGTTCAAACCGGTTGTATCAAGATGATATACCACTGCCCTGGCATATTCTGTTTTAAATGCAATTGACTTGTTTGGCAATTCTGATATAAAATTCGAGGTGTTTTCTGTAAATATAAATTCGTATTGTTTTGCGTCTTTAGGCAAATTATCAATTACTGATGCTGTTGCGCCAGCAATATCCTTGATTGAATCAGTTGATTGTCCACCATTGCCTATATTCATAAAGAAATTGTCGTTGCCATCCACATGACCGTCGATTTGAGATCCATCGCCTTGAGTTTGTTTTGTTACCAGTACATCATCAAATGAGCTTTCATGAGCATACGCAAAAGTATATAATCCGATTGTTCCTTTAGTATTTCTTGTAGTATCTAATTCCGTATAAGAAATTGCAAGTTGGTCATCAACATAGCAATTAATGCTTTTCCCTGAAAAGTTTATCTTGTAATTATGCGTTCCGATGTTCATTGATTCATTCGCAGCAACAAAGATTGTATTTGCTACATTGTCAAGCGGTATATCGGTATAGTCCCATCTGTGGGAATATCGCTGATTTTTTGTGGAATATGTTAAGACAAATCTATTTTCACGAGCATTATAGAAAAATCTATATCCCGTCCCTGCCTCGTTAATCCTTCCTGCAACTCCTGTGTTGGTTTCATTGACATTAACCGCCCAAGGTCTTAAAAATATATTTGCGGAAACCTCATAGTCATTCCATGCATAAGCGTTTGTGTCTGTATAGCCTAATAAATAAGCACTGCCATGAAAATCCAATTTATTGTTAATTATACTTGGGTAAATATTTGGTTTGTCTGTCGGGCGTCGTTCCATGCTTTCGTAGATCACTTGCCATTTGGGATTCAATGCGGCACTGGAAAAATCATCGGAAAACAATGTGCTTTTAACTTGTTGAACTATTCTTGTTTCACAAAATTCATCAAAGTTTTTATAGACACCGAAATTATCCATATAGATTGTTGTGCCTTCAAAACCAGTTATATCTAAGGCTCCCAGTCTTACTTCTGATACTAATCCAAAACTATTTCTTAATGTGCCGTCATAATCACGTTTTTCAAAACTTGTTTTTGGTATAACCACCCAGCCTTCATAATTTTTTGGCACAGTATTCCCAACACCGCTTAAAGTAATAAGGTTTTTATTCTTATCAATCAAATATCTTGTTGATTTGCCGTCATACCTTAGTCTTCCGGACTCACTTCCATCCAGGATAAAAAATGGAATATCAGTTATGTCATTTGCAAAACCTTCCAGCTTAACCCAATATGCAACACCCTGAAAATCAACCATTTGAGCTGCCGGTTGAATCCAGACCATTGCTTCCTCAAAGATATTTTCATCAGTATTTCGAGCAATTTTGTATTTGAATGCATTCCCAAAAGGTGACACCCCTGGTACAGAACTGGTTGTAACATTGGCATACCTTTTATTATCTATATTCGTTTTATCAATATCAAATCTTATTTTGCTATTCGAGCCGTCTAGAAGAACAGTCA
>CAZZCN010000209.1:0-1706 GCA_964652975.1 uncultured Oscillospiraceae bacterium
TCCATCTTATTCCATCTTACAATCAAGCTGTCGTTATTGTAATCAAAGAATTTTGATTTTGCCATAGTATTATCTGCATTTATAGTATTCGTAGGCTTCTTCATATAATTGTTTGGATTTGGAGCCAGAGGATCATATAAATATTCAATATTTGATATCTCAAATTTCTCCAATCCGTTTGGTGCATATTTTGCCAGTATCTGGTCAATATTTTTGTATGAACCTAAATCGTCAATATACAAAGGTATGTTTTCTTGATTAACAAATGCCGGCCACCACCATAAGACTGTCATATCAAGGCTATCCATCACTCCATTGCTGGGATATGCAACCTTGTTGGCTGCTTTTGCTGTATCAGTACCGTAATATGCTTCATATTTGAATTTAATCTTATCATAAGGCAATAAAACGTAGCCTTCCCAACCCTTTTTCAAATTGAAATTACCAATTTGAGTTGTGTATTTGCCGTTTTGTCCTATCATATAGAATTCTTCAGAACCATCAATTTGAAAAATCTCCCTGCCAACGATATTGCCCTTGTTATCTAAAATGTTTTCAATGAATTCGAATGCCAGGGTGTCTGTTTTTATTGTTTCGGGTGCTTTCATCCATATAATGAATCCCTGTGAGTTTTGAAGCAATTCTTTTCCTTTTGCGTAGTTATTATCGGTATGCATTTTGAATACTGCATTTGCGAAGGAGGCAGTTCCGACAAGAGTTGTTGGCGTCACTGAATAACACAGACCATCCTTTGATTTTTGCGAAGCTGACACAATAGTATTGATTCCATCAAATTGGTCAAATGCTTTCGGTTTGAGAACTAAAGTTAAATCTCCACCACCATTTGTAATATTCATTCCGATGTTATCATCAACTGTTTGTCCATTGGTATCCTTATTGGGTGTGTGGGTGGTATCCTTTAAAAGTTTCTCTGTCGAGTAGTTTTCGACCAGGTTTTTAAAATCACTATAATATGCGAAATTATCTACATATAAGGGTTCGGCACCAAGTTTGGATACATCGGTAACACTTAAAGTTATGCTTGATCCTGATTGTGAGATTTCTTCAGGTGAAACAGCCTCAATAGAGTCAAAAGGGATTATCAGGTAGCCTTCGAAATTGGCCAATAGTTCAAAATGACCTGTAACTCTATTGAAAATTCTGTTTTTATTTACATTAATTGTATAAATTTCTTTACTCTCGCTGACTTTATACACTTTTCCATTCTTATCATTAACAAATATCTCTATTACACCGCCGATATTTTTCCAGCCTTTTAGATAAAAGACTATGCCCTTATCACTATCGGTTGGATTGCTCATATCAAACGTAGCAATTGACGGGTCGGCATTGGACAATCCAAGTTGAAGTCTATATCCATAACCGTCCGGAGTCTTGTTGTCAATAACAGAAACAAGTGCATTACTTGAGTAAAGTGCCTTTTGTTCGTTGCTGCCATCATTGCTTATATTCATATATTTTGTATATTGTTCGGCTGGAACATACCCGTCAGGCGGAATTGGAGCTTTTGCATATTTTGCGTACACATTGTCAAAATTGTTTGTAACACCGATATCATCAATTTTTATTGACTTTCCGATTAATCCCTTAACTGAAGAAATCTCATATGAAAGCCTTTCGACATAGGTCAATACATCGTTTACAACAGTCTTGCTGACTGCAAAAGAGTCAATCGGAATAATTAC
>CAZZCN010000210.1:0-1680 GCA_964652975.1 uncultured Oscillospiraceae bacterium
GCAAAAAGGTGTGCAGGAAGCAATTCAATATGGTTGGTCAAAAGAGTCCGTTGGTCATCATCGAATTATTGGCAACACCATTTCATTTTGCGGACAAGCTGGGATTGTTGGTAGTTTGGGTGCAGTGTTCAGCAAAGTTACGGGTAACACTATTCACGACATTGCCATCAATCAGCGCTTTGCTGGTTACGAAACCGCTGGAATTAAATTCCATGCACCGATAGATGTACTGATTGCTGGCAATCATATTTATCGGGCTGAAAAGGGCATTTGGCTCGACTGGATGTCTCAGGGTACACATATTGAAGGCAATCTTTTTCACGATAACCTGGCACAAGATCTTTTTGTGGAGGTAAATCACGGTCCTATGACTATCAGCAATAATATTTTTCTTTCAAAAATGGCAGTGCTCGATGGTTCTTCAGGCGGTGCTTACTGCCATAATCTGTTTAGCGGTAGATTAAACCAGAGAAAGGAAACCCGTACAACACCGATATTTAAAAACCATAGCGTGGAGTTTTTACGACTTGACTCTGTCAATAACGGAGATGAACGTTTTTACAACAATATCTTCATCGGAACAGGTCTCGACAAATATAGCGACCGGACAAATGTTGCCATGCAGGGCAATTCCTTCCTCAAAGGCGGCAAGTCTGGATTTCAAGAAACACAACCGTTACTAACCCCAATTGACCCAAAACTCAAGTTGGTAGAAAAGCATGACGGCTGGTATCTTCAAGTTGACCTGGAACAGGCTTGGGACAAAAAGGCAAAGCATCCGCTCGTCACCACCGAACTATTGGGAAAGGCGTTGACTCCCAATACTCCATTTGAGAATGCTGATGGTTCGCCAATAGTCATCGATACCGATTATTTTGGTCAATCACGCAATAAAAAGAATCCGTTTCCGGGTCCATTTGAAAATAAGAATATTGGTATGCAAGAATTTAGAGTTTGGCCGATATGCAAAAATTTGCGAGTCTTCAGGTGATAATGTGTAATTACTGCAGGTATACTGTGAGTAGTTTATGATAAACAAATGAATATTAATATAAAACTACGACTTCATTCACTAAAAAAGGTGATAATTTTGAAATATTGTTCTAATTGTTCTCGTTAGTTATTTATTAACACAATATCTCTCGTAATATATATATCGTATTGATTATAAGATATATATCTTATAATTTAGATCTACATACACAACTATTTATTAATAAATAATCTCAATTACTTAATTCTTATTTTATAAAACAAAATTCCAAAAATTTACTCAAAAATGAAAATCTCAATTAAAAAGTATCCCATGTTTCTGTTGATTTGTATGTTGCTTCAAATTAGCCTACAACAAATCAACGCGCAAACAAAAACGACTTCGCGTGCACCCTCGTCCAATGATTTGATACCTACAAAAGAAGCCTTGGATGCCCGAATGAAATGGTTTGACGAAGCGCGCTTCGGTATGTTTATTCACTGGGGCGTTTCGTCAACATTAAATAGTACATGGAACGGTAAATACTATGGGGGCTACAGCGAACACATACAGCGTATGGCTCGAATTACACAAGCCGACTATATGGAAAAGGTAGTAAAAGCGTTTAATCCAAAAGAATTCAATGCCGATGAATGGGTAAGTATCGCCAAACCTACGGGTATGAAATATATGGTAATAAATGCCAA
>CAZZCN010000211.1:0-1622 GCA_964652975.1 uncultured Oscillospiraceae bacterium
CCGATGAAATATAACTGGATCAAATTTCATAACACTCCTGACTTCGACACTGGGACACCCTAAAAATTTTGCCAGAAGACTTCGTCAAAAAGGCTTGCTATAGATTTTTGCTTTGAGGTTAGCAGCATTGTTCTTGACAGTATGGTATTGCTTGTTTGTAACCTTATCTTGACAGTTGTAATCGTTTTTGCAATGTCAAGTACTTTGCCAACGCTCAAATTGATTCCGGTTGTTTTCAATATGCGCTCCAGTTCTTTGTACACTTTGTATGATATGAAGCAAATGCAGACATGGGCCTCGATCCTGCGAGGGGTAAAATGGAACATCGGGCGTATTTCGATGGTGCCTTTAGTGACCCGAAATGCGTTTTCTACTACCCATAAGCCGGTGTATTGTTCGTAAACCTCTTTTACCGGAAGGGAGGTATTGGTCAAATACCCTTTCAGTCCGTCCCACTTCTGGTCTTCGGCGATTTTTTGTGGGTTGATTGCAACTTTAACATTATCGGAAATTTCTAAGAATTTATTATATCCGCGTTTATTGATGTTTTCTTTCGTGATGCTTCCGCTTTTAAAGGCTTTTTGTAAACGTTTTACACCCTTTTCCCTGTTGTACCTGTCTTTCTTTGCTCTTTTTTCTGAATAGTTGATAATTAACCTGGCGCCATCTAGCTGTCGCTCGTTGAATTCACCGTCATGTTTCTCCAAGGATAAAATCCATTGCCTGGCCACCTCCGGTTCGTTTTTTATTCTTGCCCCAATTATATATTTGTATCCACCGGATTCCAATAGGCTCACATTTGACTTGTTCATCAATCCTGAGTCGGCAACAACCACGAAATCGTCCAATTTAAATCGCTGTACAAAATCCTCAACCATCGGCAACATCGTTCTTCCTTCGTATTGAGAACCGTTAAAAATGGAATATGAAAGAGGGTATCCGTCCTGGCTGACCAACAAACCCAGTACCACTTGGGGTTGGCTGTGTTTACCGTCTTTCGAGAAGCCCGTTTCACGCAAGTCATCGGTATGATCGGTCTCGAAATACAGTGTGGTGACGTCGTAAAACATCAACCCTATTTTCCCTCCCAGGATTTTCGTTGTGTGTTCTATGCTGATTTGCTGAACTTTTTCCTGTTGAGTGTTGTATAGTTTATCTAAATAGCGGTATATCTTGTGCAACTGAACATCCTCGTCGAAATGAGACTTCAAATAGTCGACCGTTGCCGATTTGCTTAGGGGTTGACTAAGGCGGGCGATTACCAATTGCTTCAATATATCGTTGTTCAACTTGTCGAAACCTACGGATTTGAATACCCTCTCCAATATTAATTGTGTGCCATTGATCAGGATGTTTTCGACCTTGGATAGCAAAAAATCGGTAACCTGCCTCTCATCGGCTTCCTTTGAAGCTTGTTCAAAGATATCCTGTTCGCCTATATGATGAGACATCCATATTTTCCCTTGCAAATAAAGCTCGTCAACAGTCTTTGAATCTGAACTGCTTCCTATGGTTTTAATGACATGGTATTTGCCATCGCTTTTATCTATGATCTGGACACTGATTATACCGCTGGGGTTTTTCTTTTTGCGCACAAACATGCCATAAAAATACAACTTTTC
>CAZZCN010000212.1:0-1610 GCA_964652975.1 uncultured Oscillospiraceae bacterium
TTGAAGATACAGCATGAATTGTTTTCGGAAAAAGTTGTGTTATTCTGCTGAAAGAAGTTTCGACTTTCTTTCTGAGATAACTTATTGCCGTCTGGCTGGGTTACTTTTCGCTTTGGGAATTTTTCTTCCGTATCGGTTTCAGAATTATCTCGGCAGATTCCTGAAGAACATCTTCAAATTCATAATCATATTTTGCAACTATTATATTTCAGTAATTTCCGGTTAAGTTTTTGCATAAGTCTGGCCCGTATCTCTTTGTATATTTTGTTTATTGAAAAGCTGTTTTGCAAATATGCTTTTACCACTACGCAGTTCATTGTCAATTTTGATTCTAAGCTCTCTTACTCTCTGGATATTCACTGATTCATTATGCTGTTGATGACAGTATATAGCCAGAAGTAGATAAGTAATCAGACCAGCGAGTATTTGAACCATTAATCCAGCCACTTCTTGCAATCAAATGGTAGACTTTGAGGTGGCGTTTCCACCAGCAAAAAACTTTTCTATATCCCAACGGAGCTTATAGATAGATGCAATTTGCTCCGCTGTGAGATCATATCGATTGGTTGCTATCCAGTACTTTATACCTTGAATTTCATAGCCAACCAATCGTAATTCCTGTTTTGTCCGGTTTGTTCCAGGAGTACCAAGTAAAACAATAGCATCAAAAAAAATACAATTATCAGGATCAATTTCATGAGCCTTGATAACAGTTTTTTTTGTACCGGCTTTAATCCGGCAGGCAAACAGTATATTGTCTGTCTGCCAAGTATCAAAGCATTCATGACACTGGTATCCTCTATCCATAACACCTGTCTCACCCGGGGAAAGAATCTGAGCTACAAAAGGTCGTTCACCGGCTTTGCCGTCAGTTAAAAACAATTTTCTCGGAACAGACCGGTTGATATCAAAACCGATATGAACTTTGGCCTTGTTCGCCCGGTTCTATAATCGCCCATGTCATCGAAAGGACTGCATCAATAAATGAACCGTCAATTGCAACAAGATTACCCAGTGACGGATATCTCTGAGGCAGAATAGCGGCGGTCTGAGCCTGAAGACTTAAGAACACATACATGAACTGCTCAAGTCCTCTAGTATTGGTTGCTTCTGAAAAGCTGCTTTTTTTTATTCCATCCTTTGGGCAATATGTTCCCTGGCATAATCATCTTCTTCAAGAACTTGAAGTAAGTGTTGGCCGAAGTATGCTCCTGTAGATGAAAATAGACCAATGCTTTGAGATGATCCTCAAAGCTCATCTGAAGAGGGCGGTTGCATCCTGATGTAAGAATGGGCATTCCTTCCATTGCTTGCCTTACAGGGTTAAAAAACAAATCAAACGATAGATTGATATTTTTGGTATCCGGATTTATTGAATGTGGCATTTAAACTCCTTATTGTATAATAAGTAATAAAAATTTTGCCGCATTCAAACATAGATATCAAGAAAAATAACAACTTAACTTAAATATTTTATTAGCTTTTTTGCTTTACAACATGCAATTTCCTTACCGGAAATTACTGATTTTAACAGTGTTATCTCTGGAAGTGTGCACTCTTTTTCCACAAAGTCTGTCTGGAATTTAATCGTGTTACTCAAATGGATAATC
>CAZZCN010000213.1:0-1606 GCA_964652975.1 uncultured Oscillospiraceae bacterium
CATGCTTTACGCCATTACCGCTTTTTTCATCCAATCCAGTTAGCGGAAACTAAAGTTAATGTTACTTATCTGGGCAAATCCTAGTGAGGCAGGCTTGAAATTTATGCGGCACATATCAAATATTATGCAACTACATTCTCGAATCTTATGTGGTTTGATTCTAACTTTTGGATGTTTACTCCATAGCGTTGCTGGTTACTCTTTTTTTGAATTGACAGGCCACTCTTATGGATCTGATGATGCTTATATATCTTATCGCTATGCTGAAAACCTTATGCACGGACACGGATTAGTTTACAATCCCGGGGAGCGTGTTGAGGGATATTCTAATCTTCTATATATATTGCTAGTTGCGCCAGCCTTTTTGTTTACTGGTGGCATAGGGGTCTATGTGTATTCAGTAATTGTTAATATCATATGCGCTTTAGGAGCTTATTGGGTTTTTCTGAAGTGGATATGTAAAAAATTCCCCCCCCATATAACAACATCGGCTTGTTTTCTTTTTGCCATGTCTCCGTTAATTTGGTTGTGGACCGCATCTGGCTTGGAAACCATATTAATGCTTCTCGTACAACTTGTTATTTGGGCAAAGGTTGAACGGTGCGCTGAACCAAATAGTAATTCCAATGACTTATTCATTTTAAATCTTGCTATAGTCTTTTCCGTTTTGGTTCGAGCTGACGGTTTTATAACACCAATTTTCGCCTTACTCTATTTGTTGTTAAAAGGTAAATATAAGAAATTTTGGGGGATTAGTGGCGTTTTTCTGTTCACAGTTATCCTGTTATTTATCTGGCGTTATTCCTACTATGGATTTTGGTTGCCTAATACTTATTATGCGAAAATTTCAGGACCACTATTCCTTCGCATTAAGTCTGCTTTCCTCATGTTATTAGCTATAACTAAATCCGAAGGATTGTTTATTTACTTTGCGGGTGTAACTTATTTCTGGATTATTCAGATGTGGAAAGCTTATAAGCATCAACTGTCTTATGAAGGTATCTTGTCATTTGACAAGATACTGTTTGTTGGAATATTGTCCTATTGGATTTACATTGGAGGGGATAATTTTTTCGAACGTTTCTTACTTATACTTTATCCATTGGGAATCTTTATCATTTTTCAGAATATTGGTCAAAGTATCCCTAAAAACGCCTTCATTGTATTGATGGGTATATTAACTATTTTTCAATTAGGAGTATTTGTTGTGGACTCTCGGTTTCAATATACATTTCAAAAATATGATCGCTTGATTGCACTTGGTAATTATTTAGCAAGTCAACATGCTGGGCAGGTTTTGGCTATCGATGCGGCTGGCAAAGCGCCTTTCTTTTCTGGTTTGAATACCATTGATATGTTTGGGCTGAATGACCTACATATAGCTCATCAACATGTCTCAAAATTCGTAGTGGGGCATAATACCTTCGATCCAGTGTACGTACTATCAAAAAATCCAGATTTAATTGCTGGATGGATTGTAAGCAATAAATTAAATTTGAATGCCGGAATGACCAGCCGGTTATATATGAAAGCAGGATATAAGATTAAATATCTTGTAAGAACTAACCCGACTAATACAGGATCCATAATAGTTGATGTTAGTGGT
>CAZZCN010000214.1:0-1605 GCA_964652975.1 uncultured Oscillospiraceae bacterium
CTTATAAAAAATATTAAGATATTAAGATAAATAAATTTTATATTTCTTTTATTTTAAAGAAGTAATTTTGTTATTTGTTCTAATTCTTGGAGCAATACACATTGACATTAATTCTTGTAAAAATAGTTTAAATGCATATGGTAATTTAATTTTGCTTATTTCGTTATAATTTGCACATGATGGGCAATAATATACATCATTATCGGATGCAATTGGTTTATTTTCTTTTCTATCAGTTCGTTGTGCAAATAATCCACAATGATCGCATACATATGTTGTATATGCATCAGAATTCAACATAAGTTTTTCATGAATGAATTTTGATAATCCATGAGCAATTAATGCATCACGTTCCATTTCTCCTAATCTTAATCCTCCTTCTCTTGCGCGTCCTTCTGGTGCTTGTCTTGTTAATGATGTATGTGGTCCGCGTTGTCTAGAATTTCCTGTCCAAACCGCTTTTCCATTGCATCTCACATAAAAGACTTCTGATGGCACTTCTAAACAGAAAACGTCTCCCTCGAAATCTTCTATAATTTCTTCAATACAATCATTTGTCGAAATTGATTGTTCTGTATTTAAATAATATAAATTCCTTTTTCCATAAACATCGCTCGCCAATTTAAAATCAAAATCAATTCCGTTTTCTGATACCCACATCCTATGGTTCATGGTTGTTTCTAATTCTATTTGTTGAGTTTTAATATGATACATTTGTCCCTTATAATTTGGATAATTTAATAATTTTATTGGTTTTTCATATACTAATTTGCCATCTTTCAAACATGCTATTTCGCTTTCCATCGTTAAATCTTTGAACCACTTCCACCCTTTTGACGTTAAAACTTCATGGTTTGCTTTATTTAAACAGTGCAATTTCTCCTCAACTAAGTGTTTAAGGCGTTGGTAGAAAGTTGGTCCGATAAATATGGCAACTTTCATTTTTTCCCCCGTCATGCCATTATATAGATATTCATAACCTCCTCCATCAAAACCTAATTCTTTTAGTTCTTGACTCACTGCATCAATATCATATTCTTCAAACGCTGTTCCGTCTGCATCTTCACCTTTTAATACGGCAACTTTACCGACTAAACATTCGAGAAGTTGTCCGACAGTCATTCGTCCGGGGATTGCATTCGGGTTCATTATTATATCTGGTGTCAATCCATCTTTTGTGAAAGGCATATCTACACCATCCAAAAGTATGCCTATTGTTCCTTTTTGTCCATGTGTGCTTGCAAATTTATCTCCTATTTTTGGCAATCGTTCGGATCGAATAAGTGCTTTTCGTGTTAAATATCCGTCTTTATTTTGGACATCAATATATAATCTATCAACGACACCAGTTGAATAACCTTTATATATTTCGGATGTGTCATGATAAGGTTTTCCAATACCAGAAACATCTTGTGACGGAGTTACTTTACCGAAAATAACATCACCTGATTCTAAACGTGTTTCTAATGGTGCATAGCCTTTTTCATTTAACTTGTCGTATGAACCATTACGAATACCGGAAACTTTTGACGGATCAGGTTTCATGAATAAATCATCTTGTGATGAAGATTGATTTTTTTGAATGGATGAAATAACTTTTCTAAC
>CAZZCN010000215.1:0-1568 GCA_964652975.1 uncultured Oscillospiraceae bacterium
CTCTTGCAATATCAGTTCTGCCCTTGATCTTTTCACTACTGGATTTTATCGCTTCTACTGCAACGTCTACAGCCTTTGCGATACCCTTTTTCAAAATAATAGGATTTGCACCGGCTGCTAAATTTTTCAGACCTTCTCTGATAATGGACTGTGCAAGTAAGGTGGCCGTGGTTGTACCGTCGCCTGCCACATCATTGGTTTTTGTGGCAACTTCTTTCACAAGCTGAGCACCCATGTTCTCAAATGCATCTTCAAGTTCGATTTCTTTGGCAATGGTTACGCCGTCATTGGTAATGAGCGGTGAGCCGTACTTCTTGTCCAAAACCACGTTTCTTCCCTTAGGTCCCAAAGTAATTTTAACTGTATCAGCAAGTGCATTAACACCACGCTCTAAGGCCTTTCTTGCTTCGTCTCCCTTTAATATCTGCTTTGCCATTTCAATTACCTCCTCCCGCTTATGCGGATAATATTTTTTACTGCCAAAACGTTTATACCTTTGCTAAAATATCGCTCTGCTTGAGTATTGTATACTCAACAGAATCAATTTTAACCTCGGTGCCGGCATATTTGCTTGCAATGACTCTGTCCGCAACTTCCATTTTTACTTCCTTGCCGTCTACCATGCCGCCGGGTCCTACAGCGACTACCTCGGCGATTTGTGGCTTCTCCTTCGCGGTGCCGGGAAGAACGATGCCGCTCTTGGTGGTCTCTTCAGATTCAACCATCTTAATAACCACTCTGTCTGCTAAAGGTTTGATTGTCATAGATATTACCTCCTCTTTTTTTATACCTGAAATATAAAATGCATTCAGGTGATATTTTATTTTCACTTGCTAGTGTATTGTTAGCACTCGCTATTGATGAGTGCTAAACACATATACTATATTACTTTAAAAAGACGTGAAGGGCAAATGCAAAGACATATCAAATTCAGTGAAATATTGGCATTTAATGAAAATAAATACTCATAGCTCCGTTATTTGGAGTATTTCTCTTGATTTTGCGATATTTCATGAATTGTGGAAATTTATGTATGGCTTAAGATGTTTTTATTGAATGTGTTATCAATTTCCTTTGCACAATCATATGATAGAATAAAGTCTATGATTTCATTAGGGGGGATTATATGAATCAGTTTTTAACAAGTAGCGAGATGATGAATACAAAAGTGGTGGCTTTCGCAGTGGGGGATGTAAACGGAGATCGCGTGCCCGATAATGTATATTTAACCGGAAAAACAACGACTGATAGTCCATTCATTCAGAACATTACGCTGATTGTGCAGGATGGAAAGTCAGGGAGGTTCACTAAAATAGATCTAGCGCAGAATGTGGGGTATAGCCCTACCTTATTTTTGGGAGATTTCACAGGGGATGGAATTGACGACATTTTGGTGCGCATTGATTCTGGAGGGAGCGGGGCATTTACATATGATTATATCTATACCTTTATACAAAATACACCGAAGCTGATTTTTGATTCAGATGTATATAATGAGTTATTCTTGTATGATGTTACATATAAAAATAATTATCGTGTAGAGGTTGTTAGTAAGTATAATCAAACAA
>CAZZCN010000216.1:0-1567 GCA_964652975.1 uncultured Oscillospiraceae bacterium
AATTTGTTTCTTGCGTTCGGAGAACGCAAACTACTAAGTTGCGGCCATCGGCCGCTTAACTTACGGAGACTCATTCAAAATTATATGTAGTCGAAGTGTTCCAGATATCCGCTATTACCACTGAGTCAACATGCAAATCCCCCCACAAGCAATTCGCGGACTTGTTATGCCGAAAATCAACGCATTCGTCGGTTACTGCGGTTGTTTTAAAAGGATAAACGTTAAAGTTAAATGACACAGGATATCCTTCTCTGCCAACACGAGTAGCCTTTGCATCAACCAGATACATCATCTTTGAAGGCTTTTTAATGGTTCTTTGGCGCTTCATATTATCGTATCCTACCGTGTCCCAATACATAAAACTGTTTATCCCATAACTCTGATGATGGCAGGTATTAGTCGAAGGAAGATTTGCCCGGTAAGCGTCGGAGGGACACCAGTATATTTGAGCCGCTGCGCAACTGGAAGCCGCTTTCGACGGATTGATGTTGGTGTAAGGCTCAAGACCTGTATAGAATTTTGCTGATCCGGCTTTACCGCCTGGAAAAAGATCCCCCCAGTCGTCTTGATACATGGCAACGGCTAACCCTGTCTGCTTGAGGTTGTTTGTGCAAGTTATCTTTTTGGCACCCTCGCGGGCCATGCCCAAGGCTGGTAATAATAACGATGCCAGTATTGCAATTATGGAAATTACAACCAATAGTTCTACTAATGTGAATCTGAACGAGTTATGACTTTTATTCCCTGTCTTGCGTCCTCTGGTTACTGACCCCTGATTACTGACCCCGGTCCTCTGCCCTCCGTCATCTGTCTTCCGGTTACTGACCCCTGACCACTGACACCTGACCACTGGCTCATGGAACATTGTCATCTTCATCCTGCACCTCTTTCCTTTTTGGGTTTTAAATGAATATTTATTTACCATGAAAAACACGAACCACACTAAAAAATAAAATAAGATTCTTTAACCACTAACTCGCACTAACAAGATACACTAACGAATATTTGCTGTGATATTGCTTTTGAAGCAAAATCAATTTCACAGCAAGGTTTGTATTTTAATACCAAGACACGCTAAAACTGTGAACTCCAACTAATTTTTAAGATTCGTAATTCGTAATTTCTAATTCGTAATTGAGTCATATAGTGCCGCCTATTTGCAGCATTGCCGGAACAGTATGATTTCGCTTTTTTTCACAATTTGTCCCATAGATCCTGCTCAAAAGTATTTCAACAGCTTTTTTCCCCAGCTCCGAAGGATGTATATCAACAGTAGAAATATGCGGGTTTCGTATTGTCGAATACCCAAGCCCTTCAAAACTGATTATACCTACTTCCCTGCCCAGAGTAATTCCTTTCCCGTCAAATTTGTCAGCCAGCCAACGCGCAAAAGAATCATTTGGAGAAAATATGACTGTCTTAGTTCCTTTTTTCATGTTTTCAGTTATTAATGAAAACGTTTTCTCGTGCGGGGCAATATTGAAGTCAAAGCAGAATATTTTTTCAGACGGAATATTATTTTCCTTTAATGATTGCAGGAAAGCATCTGTCCTTTCATCATTATTTG
>CAZZCN010000217.1:0-1542 GCA_964652975.1 uncultured Oscillospiraceae bacterium
CAGTGATGTGATCTCTTGACAGTACAAAGGGAATATTTTGCCTGCGCACGTGGCCCGACTTTTACCCCAATACCGTTCGGCATACTTCTTGCTAACCTTTGATTCTGGAAAGCTCTACAGCCATGTTTTCACAGAAAGGTTTAAATAGCCAGTTTCTTAAAACTGTTAACCAATGAATACCAATTTTCCAATATTTTCTTACACGTTCTCCGAGCATAGTTACTAACCCTTTAACATATATTCTCCCAGATTTGGGGCTGATATCTTTATTTGAAGACTTGCAGTTCATGTCGTTTTTAGTGGGTATTTGGTCCATATCAACTCCCTTATGTTCATCACTGATTTGCTCACATTCTTGCTTGAAGCTTAACAGCAGGGTGTGAGCGATCATGTACAGGTAAAACTGGACCTGAATACCTTTGGAGTCATGGGAAAATAAGTGGATACAGTTCAGAGTCCTTTTAATGAAGCGAAAAAAGAGTTCAATCTGCCATCGGTATGCATACAGCATGATAATTTGATGTGTTGTCAGATCAAACCGGTTTGTTACCAAAACGTATTGTTCTCCCAATGCAATAAACTTGACAATACGATAGAAATTGTTGTCTGTGCCATTATCGAATATTACCTTGATATCTTGAATATTACGAATGTAACTTAAAAATTGATCTGGAATGTTTACGGCAAGTTGCTCTTGTACAACATAACACAATTTATTCTTTCCACGGATAATGAAAAAGGCTCCTGTATCGTACATTTTTTTGAATATTCTGAAGGAGATATACCCGCGGTCACAAATATAAGTGATTCCTTTTTCGATGATTCCCGATAGAAATTCTCTTTCGGAATAATTTGCTTCTTTGACAAGAAATTGGACGGGGGTCATTTTGTTCAGATCAAAGGCCAAATGCATTTTGATAGCGTTAGCCGTGCTTTGATAGGAAGCCCACCGCATAGTGGAGATGGCAGGGAAAATGGAACCATCTACAAGCAGAAGCTGACCAAGGCATTGAAGATCCGGGATGCAAATAAGGCCAATGGCTTTAATCAGATGGTAAAATATTGATCTGAACAATTGTGGATCGTACCGAACAAAGGCTTCTGAATACATAGATTTTGAGACGTTAACAAGTCCCAAAGCTTTTAGTTCGTCAGATGTCGCTATTTCCGTTATGAGAAGGCTAACGGACTTGACGCCGCTTATGATTCCGAACAAAAGGCTTATGGTAAATGGAATAAACGACAGTTTATATTTTTTTGAATCGCCTGGAATACTGTTTGAAGCTTCTTGAATGAGTGGGTAGACAGGTGCCAACAGTTTTGTGAAGAGGTTTTTTTTCATCGGGTTTTCTCCTGATATGAAGTTTTTATCCATAGATATCAATTGCTGAAGTAAAAGTCCCGATATTTTTTTCTGCCCCTGTGAAATTTTTTATAAGATTATGTTGGGAAACAAGACAACTAGCAAGAAGTATGCCGAACGGTATTGCAGGATATCCGGTGTTCCTTCCACATCTTGCGAAAAAATGCCGGACTGTATCC